>DDWW01000039.1 GCA_002347085.1 Desulfobulbaceae bacterium UBA2276
CCCTCCTTGACAAGGAGGCCAAAATAATAGGTAATAGGGACACAGTCAAAAATCATTCATCCTCCACCGGGCCGGCTCACCATGCAAGCATCCGACACAGCACCATCTCAAAATAAAACTTTTTTACTCTTCGGAATTACCTTCTCAACAGAGACATTTCAGGGAATATTCCTCCGAAAATGCCTGGATACGAGTATCACCGGAAAATTAATCGGCATGCTGGTGGTCTCTCTCCTGGGATTTGCAGTCCTGATCTCTTTTGATGCATTTACCCTGAGAAAAATTGCCCACAGAAATCATATCATCCAAGATATCACCAACCCACAATACAAGATAAGCCAATACATTTTACGCAACATCAACGGGTTCAAGATTTCCCTGCTCTACACACTCGATATCACAGATCTTACAGAAGACAACCGTAACATCATCGCCAATGAACAGCGACTCGCCGACTTAAAGACCATGATTAAAGCCCTGCAGAACGGGGGCCCGGTGCTGGACGTGGCCAAGGTCGCGGGCAGGACCCTTGATGTGTTTACGGTTGGGAAAACAGATGACCCTCTGCTGGCGGCTCAGTTTTCCTCGCTCAGCCAGGAATCACTTCTTCTGGAGCAGAGCTTCCACGCCTTGATTGACTGCCTGGTCAACCAATGTCCGGCAGAAAAAAAAGAGGCCCTCCTCTCCGACCTGACCAACTCCCTCGACAAGACCTATACTCAAGTTATCTCCATGACCGTTGAGATCAACAAGAAAAGCACTGAGCAATTCACAGAAATGGAAGCTATCATCTCCAGTTCCACCTCCCTCTCTTTTCTTATCGGTCTCGCTATTGCCGCCATCCTGACGGTAGCCACCCTGCTCTATATCTATCTTATCGCCACCCCGTTAAAAAGTATCCTCAAAAAAATCACCTACATTGCCAAGGGTGAAAGTGATCGCTCCCAGAAAATAGCCGTCAAAAGCAATGACGAGGTCGGAAAGTTAGCCCATCAACTCAACATCCTGGTGGATAACATTTACAGTCTCAACAGCTTCAAGGCCATCATCGAGGAGGAGGAGTCGACCACTGAGGTCAATCAGCGACTGGCCCATCTCCTGCACGATCGCTACCATCTGGAGAAAATGTATATCTACGAACTCACCGGCACCAAGAACAACATGTCGGTGGCCTACGCCTCAGATTTCGACAATATATGCAGCCCGGAAATTCTTGATGACGCCAATTTCTGCAGGGCAAAGCGTACAGGGCACCCCATCTCCTCCCTCGATACCCATGGCATCTGTAAACAGTTTCCCCACCAGGATGTCTTTGAGCATCATTGCATCCCCATGATGGCCAATGGCAAGGTGGTAGGGGTTGTCCAATTTCTCCATGAAATCGGCAGCTCAACTGAAGAGCGGGAAAAATTTGAACATCTGGTACTGCGTGCCTCTCGTTATATCAAGGAGGCAACTCCGGTTATCGAGGCCAAACGTTTTGCCTCAGCCTTGCACGAGACCACCCTGCGGGACCCGATGACCGATCTCTACAACCGACGATTCCTCGAGACCTACACCAACACCTTAGTGGCCAGCACCATGCGCCGCGCCACCAGGGTTGGCATCCTGATGTGCGACATGGATTTTTTCAAGCAGGTCAATGACACCTACGGCCATGAGACCGGTGATGTGGTCCTGATCAAGACCGCCGAGGTGCTCAAGAGTTGCGTCCGGGCCTCAGATATGGTGATCCGTTATGGGGGGGAAGAGTTTGTCATCCTGCTCATCGATGTAAAATCCAGCCAGGACACCCTGGATCTGGCCGAGAGAATTCGTTCCACAATGGAGGCCACCATCATCAACGTCCCGGACGGCACCCTGCAAAAAACCCTGAGCATTGGGGTCAGCGAATTCCCTGCCGACACCGAGGGCTTCTGGGAGGCAATCAAGTTTGCCGATGTAGCCCTTTATCGGGCCAAGAGTGAAGGACGAAACCGGGTAGTGAGATTTGCGAAAGAGATGTGGAAACAGGAAAAATATTGATAACGTCGCAATGAATAAGCGTAAGGACTCAGCCACAGCTGTGTGGTTTTCAGCAAGTACAAACGAAGAGAGGAACCGTAACAAAATAACCGTAATGTTTTGTTTATGTTGTTATGGCTCCTCGTGCCGCAACTGACCTTCGAAGGAAGGGTTCGTCTTGCAAGATGACTAAAATATATGCCCCTATTTAAAAGATACTTGCTCTCCATCCTGGTGCTCCCCTGCCTGCTGCTCCTGGATTTAGGTGCGCTCTCTGGAGAATCTACAACCTCCCCCCCGATCAAGGTGGGTCTGGAGCAAAACCCACCCCTTTCATTCATCAATGAGCAGGGCAAGGCCGATGGCATCCTTATTGATCTTCTGGAGTATGTGGCCAAGCAAGAAGGCTGGCAGTTAGAGTATGTCCCCAATACCTTTAACAACTGCCTGGAAAACCTGAAAAATGAAGAAATCGACCTCATGGCCACCATCGCCTACACCAAGGAACGGGCCGAGCTGTATGACTTTAACAGTGTTAACGTCATTGCCAATTGGGGGCAGTTATATATCCAAAAATCTTCCGCCATCCAATCGTATTTCGACCTTGCCGGCAAACAGATCGCCATCGTCAGCAAGGACAGCCACCAACAGACCTTTCGCGCCATGCTGGAGCAATTCGGGATCAAGGCCCATTATCTTCCAGTGGAGAATTTTGATGCCGTCTTCCAGTTGCTGGCCGACAAACAGGCCGACGCGGGCGTCGTGGGCCGGTTTTATGCCCTCCAAAACGAAGGGCACTATCCAGACATCAAGGCCAGCCCGCTCATCTTCAACCCTATCGAGGTGCACTACGCCGCCCCCAAGGGCAAACAGCACGACCTTCTGGCCAGCCTTGACCAACATCTAAAGACCTTACAGGCCGATAAGTCCTCGTTCTATTATCAGTCACTGGAACGATGGCTGGGCCTCATGGGAAATCGAGGATTGCCCCCATGGATACAGATAGTTGCCCTTGTCGCAACCGCTCTGCTACTGATTCTTTTCATCTTTAATGTGACCCTGCGCTACCGGATAAAGACCCGCACCCGCCACCTGGAACTGGAAATCCAGGAGAGAGGCAAGGCCGAAGAGGCCGCGCGCGCAAGTGAACACAAGTATCGCGAGTTGGTGGAAAACGCCAACAGCATCATCCTCCGCATGAACTGCGATGGCACAGTGGCCTTCTTCAATGAATTTGCTGAACATTTTTTTGGCTTCAGCCAGGAAGAGATTCTTGGTCGCCATGTCATCGGTACCATCGTCCCGGCACGGGACTCGGCCAATCAGGATCTGCGACAGATGATCAAGCAGATATGCCATACCCCCGAGGCCTTCATTGACAACGAAAACGAGAATATCCGCAAAGATGGCAAGCGGGTCTGGATATCCTGGAGCAACAAACCCTTACACAACCCGGCTGGGGAGCTGGAAGGCGTTCTGGCAATCGGCCAGGACATCACCTACCGTAAAAGATATGAGGCCCAGCTCCTGCATCAGGCCTCCCATGACGCGCTTACCAATCTTCCCAATCGAATCCTGTTGTGCGACCGGGTAGCTCAATCCATCATAACCGCCGAGAAGCAAAAAAAAGGCGTGGCAATCCTGCTCCTCGACCTCGACAATTTCAAGATCGTCAACGACACCATCGGCCACTCCAAGGGCGACTTGCTCCTGAAGGCTGTAAGCCAGCGCCTGCAATCAGTACTGGGGGAAGTTGGAACCCTGGCCCGCCTGGGAGGCGACGAATTTGTCATCTTGCAGGATAATTTTATCGACAATAAAGATACGGCCCGCCTGGCCGAAAAGATTATCAAAGTCTTCACCGACCCCTTTGCCATCGATGGCCATGAGATCTTCGTCTCCATCAGCATGGGAATCGCCCTCTACCCTAATGATGGCCAGACCGTGGAGATACTGCTACGCTTTGCTGATGTAGCCATGTACCATGCAAAGAATCAGGGCAAAAACAATTATCAATTTTTCACCCACGATATTAATCAGTACCTCCATAAACGAATGGAGATCGAGAATCAGCTCCGCCGGGCCTTGGAGCGAGATGAATTTCAACTTTATTATCAGCCCCAGATAGACACAGACCTTCGCGCCATCAGCGGCATGGAGGCACTGCTTCGCTGGCAGCCTGCCGATGCCGATCTTGTCTATCCAGCGGACTTCATCTCCATCCTTGAAGAGACCGGCATGATAGTGCCGGTCGGTGAATGGATATTGCGGACCGCATGTCGTCAGGCCAAGGCTTGGGTTGATTCCGGCTGGCCGCCATTTATCATGTCCATCAACATCTCGGCACGCCAGTTCCAACAACCAGACCTGGATATTAAGATTGTTAACATCCTCAAGGAAACCGGATTCAGCCCACAATTGCTCTGCCTGGAGTTGACCGAAAGTATTATTATGCAGGACAGTGAGGAGGTAATTCGCAAGATGCACCGACTACGAGAAATGGGAATACGACTGTCCATTGACGATTTCGGGACCGGCTATTCGTCCCTGAGCTACCTGCAACGCATGCCAATCAACCAACTGAAGATCGATCGCTCTTTTATCTCCAGCAATCTCTCTGCTCAGCATAACAACATAATTGTCGACACCATTCTCGGCATGGCCCGTTGCCTGAATATGGAAACCATCGCCGAAGGAGTTGAAACCGAGCTACAACTCAACTCACTCATTGGTCAGAATTGTAAGCAGATCCAAGGGTACTACTTCAGCAAGCCCCTGCCAGCCGATGCATTCACCTTGGCCGCCCAGCCCGGCGGCCCTTTACGAATACAGCTCAAAACCCTTTCCGCAGGATGAGCAAACATATCGAAATCATAGGCGGTGGGCTCGCCGGTTGCGAGGCCGCCTGGCAGGCCGCACGACGTGGCTGCGCGGTACGTCTCTACGACATGAAACCGCACCGGTTCAGCCCTGCCCACTCCTCACCCTTGCTGGCCGAGATGGTGTGCAGCAATTCCCTGCGCTCAGATGCCCAGCATTCGGCTGTCGGGCTCCTCAAAGAAGAGATGCGCCGCCTTGATTCGCTGATCATGATGGTGGCAACAGAGACCGCCGTACCCGCCGGCAAGGCCTTGGCCGTCAACCGCGAGCATTTCTCTCAAGGTATCACCGAACATCTGGAGCAGCACCCCTTGATAGAGATTGTTCGGCAGGAGCAGACCGCAATCCCAGCCCCCACGGATACCCCCATCATCCTGGCCACCGGGCCGCTCACCTCTGACTCCATGACCGAATCCCTGGTGCAATTGACCGGGCGGGAGCGCCTGGCCTTCTATGACGCCATCGCCCCCATCGTCCACGCCGAATCCTTGGACATGGGTATCATCTATCTGAAATCACGCTACGATGAGGGACCGGGGGATTACCTGAACTGCCCCATGAACAAGGAGGAATACCTGGCCTTCATCCAGGCCTTGAAAGGAGCTGATACCGTCCCCTTAAAGGCCTTCGAGGAGGTCAAATACTTTGAAGGCTGTCTGCCCATCGAGGTCATGGTGGCCCGTGGTGACAACACCCTGCGTTTTGGCCCGATGAAACCGGTGGGGCTGGACGATCCGCGCACCGGCCGCTACCCCTATGCCGTGGTCCAGTTGCGCAAGGAAAACAGGCAGGGAAGCCTGTACAATATGGTAGGCTTTCAGACCAAACTTACCTATCCGGAACAGCAGCGGATCTTTCGCCTGATCCCGGGCATGGATCAGGCCGATTTTGCCCGCCTGGGCTCCATTCATCGCAACACCTTTGTCTGCGCTCCTGAGCTTTTAGAGCCCACCTTGCAACTCAAATCACGTCCCGATCTCTTCCTGGCCGGACAGCTTTCCGGGGTCGAGGGCTATGTGGAGTCAACGGCCATGGGCCTGTTGGCTGGGATCAACGCCAGCAGGATGCTGAGAGGCAGGCCTTTAGTGGTCCCGCCTCCCGAGACCGCCCTGGGGGCACTCATCACCCATCTGACCCAAAGCGATCCCAAGCACTTTCAACCCTCGAATGTCACCTTTGGCCTTTTTCCGGACATTCCTGAGAGAGCCTTAGAGGAGAATGCCAGCCATGGAACAGATCAAACGGATCCACAACATCAGCAATATCAAAGAAATCGCAAAAAGAACAAACTGTCAAAGGCCCAACGGGGAGAACTCCGGTCCAACACCGCTCTGGAGGCCTTGGCTCTTTGGCAAAGCATACATAAGCCGTTATAAATACGTCTTTTGGCTATTCGTTACGGCTCTCCTCAACTGCAACAAAAAAGGCCTGCCAGCAACATGCTGACAGGCCTTCCTCACTTATTCTTCGACAAATTATCTACGACTTTCTGCCAAGGCGCCTTGTATGGTCTCTGGCAGATGTGATTTACCAGACGTCGGCTGATGTAGTCTGCCAGACGCCACGCCAGAAAACAGCAGAACAGATTGCTGTTTTCTGGACGTTGCATAAGAGTCTGTAAGCTGAAAAGAGCAAAAAGAGCCTTGCTCTTTTCAACAACGGCCTCTAAATCACTTCTGTTCTTGATTCGGGCAACTGCGTTTCAATAATTTATTGACACTCACCCGCAACCGATCAATGGAGTTGGCCAAGACCCCAATCTCATCCTGGACTTCAGAATGAGCACTATCACAGAGGTTTTTGCCGATACTGATATTCTTGGCCGTCTCGGAAAGACGAATAATAGGCCCTACCACACTCCGATCCAGGAAGACCCAGATACAGGCAATAGTCACCAGCAGACAACCGATACCAAGGAGAAAGATCTTGATAGCTGAGGTCCTCGCCGTGGCCATGGCATCAGCAATAGAGACATAGACCATGGAGGTGCCTACAACTTCATTGAGTTTCCAGTTGTACCCATGCTCAGTTCCATAAATATCCTTCTGATCTTGTGGGGCACCTGCCGGATCGCCATGGCATTTCAAGCAAAATTCCTGGTCAATCTTGACTGGTCGCGCGATATAAAAAAACTGTTCCCCGCCTCTCATCAGAGTCCCTTCTTTCTCTTTAAGACCAGGGTTGCTGGAAAACTCCTGGATAATTTTCAGTTCGCCGGCATCCGCCTTATTGTCCGGCCAGAGAGGATCCTTGGTGGCCTGCTTAAACTGATACCCTTTCTGGGTCTCCGCAAACAGATCATAGGACATACGCGACACCACAAATCTTGACATCAACTCTGGAATAAACCTGTCAGTATCCATCATGAGCTCTTCTTTAATTATCGGATACTGATACTTAGAAAAGAATTTCTCACTTGCTCCAATATAATTAAACAGCATCTCCCCTTTGTTTTTAGCATCAACCAAGGCATTCTGACGACTGAGCCAATAACTGGAAGCACCAATCGCAATTGTTGCCAACAAACTCAACACACTGATAATAATAATAAATTTTGCACGAATCCCCATTTCTTCCTCCCCTGAAACATCATTGATAACACTGAAATAAAACTACGATTACAACCGTCACCCAACAACCTCATTATAACCTTTGCGCACCGTAAAAAAGCATAGCATGTCTGCAATCGAAAAGGAAATGAGAAAACAAGATAATCCGCAATAATTGACATCCCCCGAAAAAAACAAACCAATCATGATCCAATCTTTAATTATTGATTCCACAAGACTTTATCGCTCATTATTCTTGACAAATACATCCCGTTTCTATAAGAATTATTAAGGAAGAGTTAAGAGAGATTTTTTTCAATAAAAAAGGGCCCTTTTACCGTTACCAAAGGGGTTCTTCAACACAAGAGAGGGACGTTCATGATTAAACGTTACGGACTGGCAAGCTTAGCCACACTCCTATTATCACTCCCTGGTTTGCCGGGAGATGTCCTGGCTGGAGGCCAAGGCTCCAGCCAGGAGCTGGCTCAGGAGATTGAGATGTTAAAAAGCATTGTCACCGATCTCAATGATCGCTTGGCAACTGCCGAAGCAACACTGCAGATGTCCCTGGAGCAACAAACCAAAAAGGGCGGCCAAGAGCAGGAAGTACAAGATGCCATCGACGATCTCGACAAACGGGTAGCAAACACAGAAGAGCATAGCACCCTGGACAAGGTCAACCTGAGTGTCGATCTGGAGACCAGACTCAACTCCCTGCAGATAGATGCCAAGGGAATGCCAATAGCGATGCAGAATAGCATGATGGGCATGTTGGCCACAGGCACCCCCTTTACCCGAGCAGCCCTGGCCGCCTTTGGTGCTCCGCCGCCTCCGGAAGATCAGAATATCGACAATAATACCATTTTTGGTTCTCGCCTCCGTGTTGACATGAAGGCCAAACCTGCCGATTCTCTTTCCTTTGTCGGCAGACTGTCCGCCAATAAGACCTTTGGCGATTCATCAGGGGTTAAATGGTATAATGGCGGCCCCAATGCAGTGGCCATGGATGGCAATGTCCACTCGACAAGCAGTGACTCCGCCCTTCGTGTTGAACGGGCATTTTTCACCTATTTTGACGATCTCGGCACGACTCCTTATCATTTATCTATTGGCCGTCGTCCCGCACTCGGTGGCGCGCCCGCAGAGTTCAGTGATGCGAGCACCGTTGGTGGTTCCCCCATGGCCCACGGCATCAACTGGCAATTTGACGGGGTGTCGCTTGGCTTCAATCTGGCCGAGGCCACAAACATCGAAGGATCAGCCTTCAAGATCTGCTGGGGAAATGGCTTTGAATCCGGGGCCGGCTCAGGGAATTCCTATTCCTTTTCCTCATCCTCAGATGTTGATGACATGCAGTTTGCCGGCTATATCGCCAATCTCTACGAAGACGACAAGACCAAGGTCATCAACATGTATGCCCATGCCTTTGATGTCACTGACGGTTTCACCGGCCTGGTTGTCATGCCCTTCACCATGTCAGGGTGGGACAATAATGGCGATGGCCGCTTTGACACTTTCAGCATGAATCCCAACACCGGCGGCTATATCAGTCGCACCGAGCCCACCGCCAACATCGGCGATATTGATATTGTCACCCTGCTCGGTCAGTCCGAGATCAAAGATATTGGTTTCTTCGTAGATCTGGCCTTGAGCCATGCCCGTCCATCCGGCATATCGCAAAGCCCGATGATGCAGTTTTTTGGCACGGATTCCTTGCTCAACAGCAACGGCGAGCAGTTTGACCGTACCGGCTATTCCCTTTGGGCCGGCCTGAAGACCCCAATTGCCATGACAAAAGGCACCGTTGGTTTCGAATACAACTGGGGTTCCCAATACTGGCTAGCGTTTACCGGTGGCGAGGACAACATTGCCGGCAGCAAATTAGCCACCCGCGGCAGTGTGTATGAGCTCTTCTATAATCAACCCTTCGTTGACAACAAACTCATACTCTCTTTAGGTGCCCAGTTTTACGACTATCAATACTCAGGAAGCGGCAGCCCAATGGGAGCCCCTGTCAAGATATCTGAATTGACATCGTATGACACCTTTATGCCTGTGGTCGATACCATGTGGAACTATTATGTCAATCTGGCCTATCGCTGGTAGAAAGGCCGGTAAAGAAGAGTAGATAACTGACCAAGCCACTGATACCCGCAGATACACATGGATCATTTTTAATATAAAAAGATCTGAGTTCATCTGCGGGTATCGGTGGCTTTGAAGAAAGGGCATCCTGGTAATTTCCTGCAACGGCAATCCATCCTCGATTGCATCGAGTGACAAAACAGCATATAGCAGTATCAAGAACGACAAAGGCCTTTTTACCGGTATGGTAAAAAGGCCTTTGTCGTTCTTGCTTGCTCTTTTAGAGCAAACAATCAAGGTTTACCTGGATTACTCACAGGTCTTAGGCTTCTGAGCATCAAGGGCATATTGCAAGACAAACTGATGCAGATCTTGCATCTGGACGACAGTAAAACCATAAGTGTCGAATTGAGGCATCTCTTTCTTGAATTTCTTAAAATCATCGTCAAAAAAACGATCCCAGGCAGCCTTGGTCCGATCAGCAGGGCTTATAACCTTGGCGCCTTGTTTCTTATGGCAGGTCAAACACTTGCGAAAGACATAACGCCCCTTCGACGAATCTCCAGCGCTAAGACTGAATCCCCCTGAACCTTCGACCTTATCCTTAGTACCCTTGCCGCCATCTGCGGGCGGAGTCTCTTTTTTTGCTGTGGCCTCAATCATTTTAGGGGCATCGGCTTGCACAGCAGCACTCTCTCCCCCTTTTTTCCCGGCTTCTTCTACCAGATAGCGATGGATATTTTCCAATTGACGCTCATTGATCCCTGTTGCAGCAAAATCATGCTTTGTGTCCCGCAACTTTTTATATTTATCCGTAAAGAATGCATCCCACTCGGCAGCACTTTTTTCTTCTGGCGCCAGATTGCTCAGACCTTTCTCCTTGTGACAGGAGACACAGGTCTTAATAGCATATTTTCCCCAAAGACTATTCCCAGCCTTTTCATCAAAGGCCTGCGCCTGATGTGCGCTTAATAATAACAGACCTGTCAGACCAGTCACAATACCAGTAGTTATTCGTCGCATCTTCGATCCCTCTCTTCTATCTTTATCGACAGTAATCAACTCAATGCAAAACAAAGAAAGCATCGAGAAGACAAAATGTTACTTCCTTTTTACCATATCGGTTTACCAGAAAAAAAACAATATCCATTAAATACTTTTATGATCAAGCCATCATAAATATATAACATGGCCAAATACTTAGCCGAAACCACATCGGGAGCTAACAAAATAAGCAAAAAGACATCCCTACTCATCTCTCTCGACCTTCTCGACAAAGCCCCAATAGGGATAATCCAGACCATACCTGCCGATAAGGCCGGGCGCGTGTTCACGACTGGCCACCAGCCACAATTTATTCTGCCGTTGCTGGTGGAGCATTGAATCCACAGGATCCCAATCAGGATAAAGCACCATGGCATTATCGGCGCTATACTCTATATTACCAGAACCTTTGAACATTCCCATGTGCGGCGTGTCGGTGTAGCCGTCATTACTCCCACGCGATAATTCCGAGATAATCAGAAATGATACCTGCAACTCATCGCGGATGGCCTCTAATTGCCGCAACCAGGCATCAATACCGGTCCGCTGCTCGCCAAAATCCTTGAAGGGAAGTTTGTGCAAGCTGTCAATCACCACCACGGTATAGTCGCTGCGGGTCTCGTGTCGGATGAAATCAATATGCCGTCTCATGATTTCAGGATTAAGCTTACGATCATTCACTACCCGAAAAGAGGCGAGCATCTCTTGAAAATCCTGCCGGGCCTGCTCAAGGGGTTGACTCACAACTCTGGCCGTCACCCCCTCCTTGATAGCGCTGGTCGTCATCCGACTCAAACGGCTCAAGGTGCGCTGATAAATTTTCTGTCGGCCATTTTCAAAGTCATAATAAAGCACCGGCACCTTACGCCTGGCCATTTCCGTACCGATCTGAATGGCAAAACAAGATTTGCCGGATTTGGGAGCTCCACCAATGACATTGATACCATGCACACCATCCAAGGCCTGGTCGAACAGAGGAAAGCCCGTCTTCAGGGCCTCATAGGATGAACCGGACTCCAGGGCTAATTGAGCAAAAAAAGCCCCATACTCCCGCTGAGGACTGACAAACGGCGAGAAGGCCCTGGAGGCCTGGATCATGGCAAGGACAGCCGTTTTGAAATCGTTTCCTTTGTCACAAGCCAACTGCCAGAGGTCATAATTCTTGGCCAGACCTGCAGGCCAGCTGAACAAACGAGCCTTGTAACCAATTCTGGCGGCAACACTACGCGCCGCCGCCACCGCTTCAGCGTTATTCTCCATGACCAGAAAAATCGTATGCACCAAAGCAAAGCGATCAGGGTCAAGCAGTTCCAGACTATGACAATCGGGAACCGCAACCCCAGGAAAGCCCAGTTGTTTCAGGACCAGCAAATTCTTCTCGCCTTGGCAGATAAAGAGGGCCCCGTCTTCGCAACGACCAATATCCTGAAGATTAAAGATGTGGTGCTGATCGGTAAAAAAGTGTTCGTCACCATGCCAGAAGAAATCCTCCTCCCGCTCGGGAAAGACACAACGAGCGGCGTAGCAATTGCCATCCTCCTGGACATACGGATAGACAAGATAACGGCCATTATAACCGATCTTCATCTCGGCAAGAACGGCCGGCCCAACCCCTCCCTTCTCAAACCAGGCCAGAATCTCTGCATTCAACCGATCATGATAGAGGTTGATTTCATTATTGATATTGGCAAGGGGATAATCAATAGACGGCAGGAACGCTTCGCGGTCTGGATTATATCCAGGGACATCGTCAAGGCTGATCCCCATAAACCGAGCAAACCAGAGGGGAAAACCGCCGGGTGCACAACGATTCAAACAACGAAAATAGCCATAAAAGAAACCAGCCTTCTGCAGATAAACGACTAAGCGACCGGCATATTCACGCCCCTGTTTTTTACAGACCGGACAGTCAGCACTCAGATGGTTGTTTTCTTCTTGGATATTCTGCAGATGTTGAAAATAAAAGAAGGATACGGCCTCACTTTGTTCCATGCCAAGGCAGCTCCGTTGGTGAGAGGATAACAAATTGGGATAACAGAGAAAAAAATCAAACTACCAACATCAACTGCCACCGACTATGAGCGCCAGATCCGTTGTTTGCAGGGGATGATCAAATTGGACATGAACCGCGTACTGTACATAGGACGCCAACCCTCCCAACACGCCATCAGATGATTCCTGCACATAAATCGCCACTACCACGCCTGACACCCCCAAGGTCAAGGGACACCCAGACGGCCCGCCGATCAGGGTGACCAGAACCTTTCTCCCTAAAAGCAGACGGACATGTCTTTTTTGTGAGATCCGAACCGTAAAGAAGATGCCCCCAATCGAGACATCACCCACCTCTCCCTGCAAGACACTCCCTGCCGCCTGCCCTTGATCATCAAGGATAGCCATGGCCAGCTTACCACCACAAGTCAGACGTTCCATGGCCCGACGGTTAATAGCCATGACCTTTAAGGGCTCATTCCCAATAAATTGCTGACAGAAATCCTTCAGTTTTGCTTCCAGGGCAGGAAAGATATTCTGCCATTTTTTGAGCGTTTCCTGGGTCAAGACATAGGCGTCAACCATGCCAACGCTTACCGCGTCAACGGTCCAGACCGAGGATTTGAAAAAAGAATCCGCGCCCAGAATGTCCCCTGGCCCCACAATTTTCAGCAGGATGTCATTGCCATGAGGATCTCGAGAGCAGAGCTTGATCCGGCCTTTGTTGATAAAGAAAAGGTGTTGCGGGAGCTCACCCTGTACCGCGATATTCTCATTGGCACCATACTTCACCTGCTCCATCGCTGAATAGAGGGCATTAAACTCTTCGGTGGTCAGGCAGTCATAGATCTCCACCCAACTCGTCGTCTGGGCCTGATCGCCGGCAGCATCCCGTTGTTCCTCAACCATCTCCGTTGCCTTAACAATATCTTCCAAGGCCTGTGGATCGATTTCAACCAAGCGCTGACACAGGGCCTCGGCCTGATCCAACTGCCGAAGGTCGGTCATGGTAGAGATCAAGCCCAGAAGGATCTCTTTGGCCGCCGCCTTTCTATTCTGGACCAGCAAGGCATAAACTTCTTGTTCTTCGGCCAGATTCGTTACCGGCACATAGGCCTGGGCCAGCCGATCCAAGGCCGACTGGGCCTGCCTGACCGCACTCTTTGCCGTCTTCTGGAGGTCAACATGCGCCTGCTTCTGCTGTCTGCGACTCGCGTCAAGGAGGGTAAGACCTCTCTGAGCAGCCTGCCAAACCTCCTTGGCCATATTTTTAGGAGGCACACGCCCGCTTCCTGTCAATCGTTGCAAGGCCTTCTCGGCCTGAAGCGACCCACTCCGCCCCAAGGCCTCACAGATACTGACCAAGAGTGTCGTCTTAATATCTGCTGAAAAATATTTCTCATCCTTGAGCAGATCGATCAGCACCCCAACGACCTCATCGTCTATGACTAAGGTCAGGGCTTGCACCACCTGAAACTTCAACTTCTCACTGATTCGCGGTAAGGCATCAAGCAGATAGTGTTTTTTCTTGTGCTCGCTGATCTTACAAATACAAGACAGGGCTGCGCTCTGCACCCGTAAATCTTCATGGCCAAGATAGCCTTGCACTGCGGAAAGATCTCTTTCTGTACCAGTTTCACCAAGCAACCTGAGGAGGTTCCGCTTTCCATACCAAGGCATAGGCTCCGACAAGCGTTCAAGAAGAAGAGAGGGCAACTTGCCACCCACACTGGCCAAAACCTTCAACAGCCGGATTCGCTCCGGCCTTTTGTTGTTCATTAACAAGACATCCAACAAAAACTTGACGCCTAATGGGCCATACATGATAATTTTCTGACAATATCGTTCAGCAATCGGCTTCTCAAAACACCGTTCGAAATAGGATTTGAAGACCTGCTGGCTCACTGCCTTATCCTGAACCTGGCCGATCACCGTCCTCATCCCCTCTGTTTTCCCTAACTCACCGGAACGAATGGCATAAAAAAGAGAAAGAATCTTATCAACCAACTCCTCATTTGCTGTCTGATGGGCATGGGTCATAATCTCCTGCAAGATTATAACAAACCGTTGCCATGATTCATCAGTTTCTTCCGCCTGTCTGAGCCAATAGAGAAAAGTGGGGGTTAATTTTTCCAGCCAATCCCAATAATGCAGGGTAACGAGTTTTTCTCCAACTAAACCAAGCCCCTGCCCGGAACGGAGACGCAACTCCTCATCCTCTATTTTAAGCCCACCAACCAGAGTCTGGATGATGGCAGCACCGACATTGTCTTTTTTGTTAACAAGGAGGCGCTCAAAAGTGGCTGGCAGGTGCAGCAAAACCTCGTTGTTTCGTAATCCATCCCGATTACCTTGCGCCAGGGCACTTAATCCCGCTTGCAGACGTTTGCCTTGCCGTTGCTTTTCAGTCATGCCCATAATTGCAGTGGCATGCAGTTGTCGGCCCTTTACCGTTTCCATCAAGCGCTGAAGAGTTTCTTCCACCAGGAACTGAGACTCCGCATGCCCCGAGACAAGAGAATCCGTCAGCCTCTCCTGTTCCTGTCTCAGGAAATCTACCAACAGACGAAATTTTTCCTTATCCAGAGCAAAGATCAGACTGGAGAACAACACCTCGCCAAAACGAGTCGCATAGGTCTGACTCACAAGCAAACTCAATGATTTTTGATCCAGATTGACAACAAGCACGTTTGCCACTCGTCCAGCCAGGACAAGCATGTTCGCCACCCGACCGGCAACGACGCGAGCATCTTCCTCCTGAAACAGGGCACTGACATTTTCAAGCAACTGGCTGAATCCAGGCACGACACCATAGGCATCTTCCCGCTGCCGAGGCTGAAGCACAAAACAAATCGCAGCAGCCAGGAGATTCACACCCTTCTCCAGGTTGCTCAATTCACGCCGGATCTGGTCACCCTGGGGGCCGCTCACTGTCTTCCCCAGCACTAATGCGATATCTTCCCGACCAACACCTGCAGCCATGATCTGTTGCAGTAAGACGGTAAAATCACAAGCAACAACCTGAGGTTGGCCGACACTTTCTTCCTCATCTTCCAGGAACATTGCACTCAGGCCGGCGCTTTTCACAAAGGCTACACTGCCACCAGCCTTCTGAATCTGGTCGGGGTTAGCGGTAAAAAAAGACAGCACCTGCTTGAATCTCTTCCTGTCCATCCCCGGGGTCAGGGTCAGAACCGTGAAGCCAGCCTTACCCAAAAAATCAACCAAGGCCAGGGCATCCAACTGCTCACGCTCCTTTCTCTCAAAAATAACGCCATTGAGAGTCGGCACACCTTTATGAAGACCAAAGCGTAATGCCTCGTAAAGACGCAGAAAAGCCTTCAACTCGACATAGGCATTTTCCACAGCATTGACAACCTGGACGCTCTGTTCAGGATAGAGACGGAGATTGGTAATAGCCTTATTGATAAGCTTCAAGACCTCTAAAGCATGTTGTTGCTGTTCAATGCTTGCCATAAGAAAAACCCTGTTGTTTTTTTTCAACACTCGGGCTGAGTTTACACCTATTCACTACGCCCAACCAATGATCTCTCAAGGCCATCCACACCTCACTCATCTTTTTTTGCCGAGAGTATTCGATTATCTTTACTGGCCTACCATAAGATCAACGCAAAAGTCAAGGAATGCGGCCGGTTATTTAGATGCCGTTATGAAAGAAACAGTAGTTTTTGGCTTATTTTATTACGGCATCTTCTGCCGTTTCAACCAATGAGGTGGCCATGTTTTTTTATTGACGATGACGACCACCCATACCTGCCGAATCAAGTATTAAGAAATCACATTAAACCGGTAACAGCGGCAACAACTCCATGTCCTTCAAGCATGAGCAAAAGTTCACACAAGGGCAGTCCCACCACATTTGAATATGAGCCCTTAATTTCCTTGACCAAAAACGCCCCCTGACCCTGAATCCCGTAGGCGCCGGCCTTATCTAAAGGCTCACCCGTTGCCACATACGCTCGGGCCACTTGCTCAGAAAAGAGGCTGAAAACAACCCTGGTTGTCACCGACTGCACCGCAAGCACACCCTCCTGTTGACAGGCCAAACATATTCCTGTCTGCACCAGATGCTCTTTCCCGGAAAGTCGCATCAGCATAGCCACGGCAGCCTGGCTGTCTTCAGGCTTACCGAAGACAAATCCCGCAAGACTCACCTCTGTATCAGCGGCCACGATCCAGCTTTCAGGATAAAGCTCCATGACAGATCTGGCCTTCTCCTCCGCCATACGCCTGACAAAGGATTGCGGAGTTTCGTCCGGCCACGCGACTTCATCAATGTCCGCAGAGTGGGCCCGATACTCCAGGCCAAGTTCCTGGAAATAGCGCAGCCTCCGAGGTGAAGCTGAGGCCAGCACCAAAGGCTTACAGGTCTGATATATTTGACGCATCCTTGTGACTCAACAACGGAGTTTTAGTACCTTACAGGTTATTTTCTTGTTTTCTTTACAAGAAAATAACCTGTAAGGCACTTATCCCGTTCATCGGGGTTGATTTCAACAAGAAGGTTTTTCGGCAACCGCCCCTACCCACGGATCGCATAGCCACCATCAACCGTAATAACCTGCCCCTGGATCATCGTCGCCAGCTGCGAGCAGAGGAACAAGGCAATATCAGCGACATCATCAGGGGTCGTGAGCCGTCCCAAGGGGGTACGTCGCAGGGCCGTCTCCAGAATCTCATCTCGATTGGGGAATTTTTTCAAGGCATCGGTATCGACCGCGCCGGCACTGATGGTGTTCACATTGATCCCTGCCGGCCCAAGCTCAACTGCCAAATGGCGCACCAGCGACTCAAGGGCCGCTTTAGAAGCTCCCACGGTGGTGTAATTCTCAATGGCCCGAGTGGCACCCAAACTGGAAACCGCCAAAACCCTACTGCCCCGACTCATAAGCGGGAATCCCCTTTGCACCAAGGTCAGCAGAGCCCGAGCATTGATATCCATGGCCCAATCCCAGTGACGTTCAGTAAGCTCCATCACCGGCTTTAAGACCCCTGAGGCCGCATTGGAAATCAGGATATCCAGGGATCCAAACTCCTTGGCAATAACCGCAAACATCGCCTCGACATCAGCCTCTTCCGCCACATTGGCCTTTACCAAGAGACAACGCCCACCATGTTTCTCAATAACCGCCGCCGTCTCTTCGGCATCACGTTTATGGCGCACATAATTCACCACCAGATGGACCCCATTTTCGGCCAACCGAATAGCAATAGCCCTGCCAATGCCACGCGACCCACCAGTGACTAAGGCAACTTTCCCTTGTAAATCAAACATATTCCAACCCTATGAAAAAAGTTAAGTATTTATCCACACGCCAGAACGTACCTGCTCGGCGACCAAACCGGAGGCCACATTTTGCTTTTGCTCTCACATAGACTACCACACAATCGCAGATCGGCTCCCCTAAGCACAGAAGAGAAACCGGAGAGGACATCTCCTCATTACCGACCTCAATAAATCTACAAAGCTACTCTTTCCGATGCAAGGCAAGAATAACTCGTCGCAAAGAATTCAGGGCATATCGCCAGGGCCTGAATCGAACCGGACTCAAGATTTCAGGGGCCACAAAGCCGGAACCGAAGAAAGCCGACGGCACCAACAAGGGAAAATCAATCTCACCGAGGTACGTACCGGGCAAACCGCGCTCTTGAGCCGCTCGCCATAACGGACTGCCGGCAGCCGGAAGCTCAAGAAGGGCAAGCATGGCCGTATCAAGGGCCACCGCGCTTTTTGCCCCGGCCAGACAGTGTAAGGCAAGCATCTCCCCATGTACCGGCCCATGCTGGTGCATGGCCTCAATACCATCGGCAAGGGTAATATTTTTTGGCAACAATCCATGCAGATCCAAGATTATGCGAGCGAACTCAAGATGCGAATCGCCTTGAGAGGTGTAATTCCGCATGTGCAGCAAAGACTTTCGCACCCCTGTCACTATACCAAAAATATTTTTCACCGCCATACTTACATACATCTGATCGTGGGCCTTGATCTTGGGCAGATTGACCAAAAGGTCACAGTCAAGGGCCTCGGCAGCAATACCAATCGTTATTCCCGACCCCAAGCGTCTGCGCACGACTGACACGAATTCAACACGCTGAACATCCATTCCCCGCAGGGCCTGGGCAATCCCCTGCCGCTCCATCACATTCCTGGCGCTGCCAAAGGCTGGTGAATCCCCAATCGCCACCCGGCAACCATGATCAAGAAACCACGCGGCCGTCGCGGCAATAAATTCGGCATGGGTACAGGCAAGGGGCGGGGCCTTGGTGCTGATCAGATTCGGCTTGAGTAACACCCTGGCACCAGGCGACAGGTTCAATTCGCCAAGGTGCGGCATGACTCGCGCCAATGCCAACTGAAGAGACCTGCGACCATACCCCTGACAACGATCAAGACCAACAGAGAGAGATGCGACCATAAGAAGGATAACAGAAAGGCAGAAAGAAACAGGAAGCCTGAAAATAGAAAAAGCCAGTCACACACAAGAGTGGACCGGCTTTTTCCAGGAGAGAAGAGATATCTTACTTATTGCACATCCTGTGCCACTTGCATTAAAAACAATCTTATACAATAATATAGTACAGTTAGCGTTAATGACAATTTTCAAACACCTTCGCGACGCCCCTCAAAGTAAAGTTTTTTATACCTTCTAACACAAAATCGCGACCAAAAAATCGTATAATTCAAAGAATAACACTCAAAATCAACTGATTAACAAAACAATTTTTTAAACCAGCCCAGCAAAATCCCCTGCTTGATCCATGAGTAAGTACACACCATCACCCTTTTCCCAGGTATTCTCAGAAAAAACTTCTTCATTTTTTTGTTGTTTTCTCTCACTTCTGATATGCTTTGAAAGCATTACCTCTTTTAGTCCCTGAGAAAAATTATTCCGCATGTAGCTTTGCGTGTTATTTGTAAAAAATCTTTCATAAGAGTACCTTAAAAAATCAGTTTTTTTTGTTCAAGATCAGGTAAGCGCAGACTCCGAGGCATGCGAAAAATTTTACCGCAGGCATATAGTTGATATTCCGAGGACAAAATTCTGAGCATAACGCCGAGTTTGAGCAAAAAGACCATTTTTCAAGGCACCCATAAAGGTGTTCCTCTCGTTTATCGGGGTTAGGGGCGCGATACTCCCCTTTTTTATTACGCGAAAGAATCAACACATGACACCCAGCCCTGGTTTTAGCAGATTTATCTACAACACCATCCGCAGCTTGTATCCATATGGCCCTCAGATCCAGGTGGCAGCTCTTGCGGCGGCCCTTCTGGAAACGGCCATATTATGGCAGCAACTCCCCTTACACCTTCTGCTTTCATGGATATGCTGCCAGTTCCTCATCACCTTTTTTTATATTTTTTCAATTACACTTGCCCGAAAGTCCAGGCAATCAAGTCAGCCCGGCAAATCCGGCGACGACAGTAGCCTGGTCAAGATTGCCTCATTAAAGGTAAGCTCCTCGTATCGCCTCCTGTTTGTCATCTATCTGCTCCACGCTCTCTCCTGGGGAGGCAGTATTTTATTTATTGGCAAGAGCACCTTGCTCATCTATGCCATACATACCATGTTTCTCTATGGCATCTGTGTCCTTTTCACTACTCATCTCGCTGCCATCCCAACGGCGGCGTACTGTTTTTTCGTTCTCACCCTCTCGCCACTCCTTTACACCCTCTTTTTCAAGGCCCCGGCCTCCATGGCCCCGTTTGCCCATTGCCTGCTGGCATTCACGGCCTTATTGGCCTATCTCATCTATCTCCAATCCAAGGCCCTCCATACCTCCATCCACAAAAACCTTCACAATCAACGCCTTGTCCCCGCTCTCAGGGAGCAGCTCAAACAATGCACGGCAGCTCATTCAGAAACTTCTTCAGCTCTCGACACCCTGAACGATCACAATCAGCAATTACTCAAATTCTCCGACCAGCTAACGGCAGACGCGTTGGCCCGCAATGAAGCTATCTGGGATGCGATTCTTACGATCACCGACCAGACCCATCTCCAGAATAGCTGGCAGAATTGCTTCAGCGGCAAGCTCGCCAGTCTTTGCCAACCCTTGGAAACCGACCGAATCTACATCGTCGAGGCAGACAAAAATGACAGCGAGGCCTCCTCTTTCCCCAAAGACAAATACCAGGCGACCCTTGACCATAGTTGGATATTTAGCAATCCTCGCTGTGTCGAGATTCTCAAGACCGGAGCTATTATCCATAATCAGTCACCCCAGGTATCGGAACTGGAGCAAGAAACTCTGGAGGAACTTGGCATCAAAACCTTTCTCGATATCCCCATTATCTTAAAGGATGAACTCTGGGGCATCATCGGCATGGACCGGCTGACCACCGCGGCCCCTTTTACCACCCAGCAAATCAACGGCCTGCGACACATCGCTAATATCCTGGCTATGACCATCCGCAACCAACAGGACCGCTCGGAGCGCGATCGTTTAGTAACAGTTATCGAACAATCAAGTGACTGCATCCTCATCACCAACCCCGCGGGCCAGATCCTCTATGCCAATCCAGCCTGTGAATCCATCACCGGCTATGCGCAACCAGAGATTATCGGCACCCATATCAAAGGCCTCTATTCTGAAGCACTCCTGGACAGCACTATCTGGGATCAGATCATAAAAGCCATGAAAAATGGCGAAAAATGGCAGGGACAATTTGCCAACCTGCGCAAAGATCACTCCCGGTATGAAGAAGAAATGCTGGTCTCTCCCGCGCATGACCATAAGGGCGGGATAACAAATCAGGTGATCATCAAACGAAACATCACCGAGAAGAAACGCCTGGAATCGATTGTCGAGGCCGCAAACCTCATGGATAATATCGGCTTCATTTTTTCGAGCATTCGTCACGAACTGGGCAATCCCATCAATTCGATCAAGGTCTCGCTCTCAGTTCTCGATTCAAACCTGGAGATCTATGACAAAAATGACATCAAGCGTTTTATCGGCCGCAGCCTTACTGATATCGGCCGCGTTGAATATCTGCTCAAAACGCTTAAAAATTTCAGCATATTTGAACGCCCAATCATCGAAAAAACAGACATGACGGCCCTGCTGAGCAAATTCATCACCTTAGTGGCCACCGAGCTCCACCAAAAAAACATCCTGCTTACCGCCAATATCCCCAAAGAACCAAGATTCGGGCTGATCGACCCCCGCGCCTTCCAACAAGTCCTGCTCAACCTGATTGCCAATGCCGCCGACGCCCTGAACGATAGCCCGCAAAAGACCATCTCGCTCTCCATGCTCATGAAGGAAAATGGCCAAATCAATATTATTATTGGCGACAATGGCTGCGGCATCAGTAACGAGGAACAGGCCAATCTGTTCAAACCTTTTTTTACCACGAAGCCGCACGGAACAGGACTGGGACTGGTGATCGTCAAGAAGATGCTTATCAAAATGAACTGCTCTATCCATATCCACAGTAAAAACAATTCAGGGACCAAGGTTCTTATTGTTATTCCCGGCCCATGACAGCTTTTTCTGGACATGGGCGAGTTGCACATGGTACAAGGAAAATATTAAAGTAGCGTTAGTTTGGCCTGTTACGCTGGATAGTTAGGAGCAGTTCCTGGATATTTTTTCTCTTTTTACCTGTCTCGTAACGACTCCTTATGGTGTTCCGTCCATCCAAGTGGTCATGTTCTTTATTTGCAACGGATTAGTTATACTTATTCCAAAAAGCATTCAAATTGACACCGAGCAGGCAAGCGAGCGGCGACGAGGAAGTACGAACTAGTACGGTCAGGAGCCGCATAGTGCAGCCGACATAGGTGCCGGCTTGAATACAAACTGGAATTACAACCCGGCAGAAGCCGGCATGGGAGCCTCTATGAATACCGTTCTTGTTGTTGACGATGATGAAAGCTTTTTGCTCAGCCTGATCGAGGGATTCAAATCCTACGAGGATCAATTTGGTATCATTACCGCCAATAACGGCGAAGAGGCGGTTGCGGTCCTGGATAAAGAAGACATCCATCTGGTCCTCACCGATCTGAAAATGCCGAAAATGGATGGCTTTGCCCTGGTCGCCCATCTCAGTGCCCACCACCCTGAAATTCCGGTCATTGTCATGACCGCCTTCGGCACTCCTGATATGGAAGAGACCCTGAAAGAGAAAGGCGCCTTTCAATACATAGAAAAGCCTATTGATTTCAACCTGTTGGTCACCAAGATCCTGAAAGGGCTTGAGGGCCGCTCCAAAGGATTTATCACCGGGGTTTCCTTAGGATCATTTCTTCAGTTACTGGAATTAGACAAAAAGACATGCACCCTCACCATCCGTTCGGGAAAGAATCAGGGCACCATGTACTTCAAAAACGGCGACCTCATGGATGCCGATACCGACGGACTCTCGGGTACCGAGGCCGCTTTTGAGATCATCAGTTGGAAAAACGTAGAGATTATATTGACCAACTCCTGTGATGTTGCTGAACAAAAAATTCCTGAATCTCTTGGGTTTATCCTCCTGGAAGGAAGCAGGAGAGAGGACGAAGGAGACATGTCGCCCTCCAGCCCAACTACCCAAACTGGAAACGCTGCCCCTCTCGACCCCATAGACTTATCCAGCATTGACTTGGGGCTGGATGATTTTCTCCATGAGGCAGAGGAAGCTCCACCTCAACCAGCAGCCGAGGCCGTGACAGAAAAACCAGCCGCCACTATCGCCGCCTCCTCAATGCACGCATCCAATCCCGTTCTGAAACAATTCATCACCATGCTGGAGGCAATGCCTGAAATCAACAGCTCTATTTTGGTTTCCAAGGATGGAAATATAATCCACAGCGCCCAAACCAATAGTGAGCAACTGGCTAACTTTATCACCTATCTCTCAGTTGTCAGCGAGCAACTGCAAATGGCCATGGGAGCAGGTGACCGGCAATACACCCTGATCAGCCTGAACATGGGCGCCAAACTTCTTGTTATATGCGGTAAAGAAGTCGTGGCTGGTTTGGAGATTGGCAACACCGTCATCCCCGGACCTATCGCTGCCGGATTACGACCGGTGTTAAGCAGGATCAGCCTGCAATAGAATAACAGAGAGCAACGAACAGGCTTGTTGTAATCCACTGCCTGGTCACGATAAACTTATAATTCAAGTGGAACACCGACCATAAAAGGAAATGCGCCATGGATTCGCTCCTCAAAGAAATCAATATGCTTCCCGGAGTTTTTGGCTGTTTTGTGTACACCGGCAATCAGGAGTTAGCGGCCGCCAAGTTGCCACCGATCTTCAAGGAAAATACCATAAAAACCATGGGCAACCTCCTCACCCGTACCATTAAAATGGGGGCTATGGCCAACCTGGACATAGAGGCCCTTGAATTTAAATTCGATGTATCACTTATTATTCTTAAACCCTTGGAGCAGGGATCAATTCTGGTCATGGTCTGTGAGCCGGCCGTCAACAAGTCGCTCATCAACATGACCACTTCCATGTTGACACAGGATATCCAGGCCGCAATCAACCGAGGCCCGGTACAAGCCCAGGCCGTTGCTCAGCCAACTCCGGCTCCACCTGCGGCCGCCCCTCAACAGGAAGCGCCTGCAAGACAGGAAGCCGATATTGACGCCGCCCTGGCACCGGTATTAGAAAACATCAAAGACGCTCTCGCGTATGCCATTGGGCCGATTGCAGGTCAGGTCATGCTCGACGCCATTGACGCTTGGGCCCAGGAAGGGGCGACATCCAAGCAAACACTGCCGATCCTGGCCACTCTGCTCTGCAAGGAAATCAACGATAAAAGATCGGAAAAAGAATTTATGGACCAGATCAAACCACTCCTGTGATTTGATTGAGAAAAGAAAGAGACAGCAGGCAGCGTCCTCAAGCACTACCGCTTCAACGACAGGCTTGATTGCCACTGTTTTCGATGAGCACCGTTTTATGTAAACGATACAGACTCGCTTCCCGTTCCGGTAGAAATATAATAACGGCCTGCATCCCCGTCTGACTCAAACCCAGTTCCTGGAGACATTGCCCGGAAAAACGCAAGAAGAAACCTTTTTTGAACACCTGATTCCGGTTGCCGTGTGCAAAAAAACCTTCTTCCTCTGACGCGGCCTGCTGATAGATATAATTTCGCACCGCCTGCGGCTGTTCTTCTGCAAGCTCAACCTGGAGAAACGACGGCAGAAAACGATGCCCGCAACGAAGCCAGTCATAACGCAGAATCTCCAGGAGCAACGCTCCATCCTCCCGCCCCTGAATCAACGTACCGAGCAGGTGGCCCATAAATTCCTGGGTGGCCGCCAGGGAAAAGAAATGCGCCTGCCGGCAGATTCGCAGTAATTCCTGAAAAAAAGAGAACATGTCCTCTCCCTGCTGCCGTAGATACTCCCAAAGCGAGGGGAAATAACGATTATTGACAAATTTTTCCACACACTCGCAAAACCAGTAAAGCTCCTGCAAGCCGGCATGATCCAGCCATTGATTGGCCAACACCGCATAAGGCGGCTGACTGCAATGGGTATAGGAAAAACGCACCCCATCCCTGCTCATTGCCGTATCTGGAAGGAGCTTCAATAAACCCATTTGCAGATAATGGGCGCCGGTGGCAAAAAGATCAGCAAATGAGCGAGCAAAACTCTCCGTCGTCTCATAAGGAAGGCCAAGAATCAGATCCACATGGAGATGAATCGAGCCTATCGTCACTAATCTTTTGATATTCCGCAAGGCCATTGCCACATCCATCGTCCGCCCCACGGCTTGCAGGGTTTCCAGATGCGTGGATTGCACCCCTATCTCAAACTGAAAACGACCCACCGGCACGGTTTTCAGAAAAGCAAACATCTCTTCCGTAAAACGATCAGGGGTTATCTCGAAATGAAACAAGGTCTCAGCTTCAGACTCAGTTTCACCCTCCCCATCCAGGAGAAACTTCCAGATAGCCAGGGCCCGCTCCGGCCGGTCATTAAAGGTTCGATCAACAAACCGCAGCGTCTTTGGCCTATGCCGCAGGATCTGGGCCAGCTCCAACTCAACCTGAG
>DDWW01000043.1 GCA_002347085.1 Desulfobulbaceae bacterium UBA2276
AAGGCCTTTAATATTTGGTGACCCCAAGGGGAATCGAACCCCTCTTTACGGCGTGAGAGGCCGCTGTCCTAACCGATAGACGATGGGGCCTGAAGGTCGATGTCTATTTACCGGAATCGGTTTCTCTTGTCAAGGAATTGTTTGGGGTCGTTTACATGGGTTGAGTCGGGGCTGGAATTGAACCATCAGTTTTTTTTAGTCTATGCCAGTCGGTCACAATTTCCTGGCCCAGAGTTACGGCCTGCTCAAGGGTCTGGGTCTGTTTGTGCATGGCCCCGAACTGATCTACCCCTTTGGCCAGCAGGGAGCCGCCGCATTTGAGATCGAGGGCGTCAAACAGAATGTGAGTGGTAAGCAGGGCACCGTCAAAGACCTTTTTGCCGTCGGTGGCCGCAGTTGCAAGAAGGGTGCCCTGGCGCTGTTCACCTTCGCGGAAACGAATCTTGGCAAGATATTTTCTGGCCCAACGGGCCTGGAAGCGGTCGATAAAGGTCTTGCTTTGGGCTGAAAGGCCATAAAAATAGATGGGGCTGACGATGATCAGGTGATCACAGTTATCGACCTTTTCATAAAGAGGTGTCATGTCATCGTTGATTACACAGGTCGAAGTCTTGTTGCATCCGCCACAACCTTGACAGGGCGAGATTCGCAGATTGTTCAGGCGGACAAATTCGAGGGTGGCGTCAGGATGTTGCCGGATGCCGCTGGCCACGGCCTGAGCCAGGGTCTCGCTGTTGCCATTGAGGCGGGGACTGCCGAGGATGATGAGGGTGTGCATGGGATCACCAGACGAGGGGTTTTTAAAGAATATTGGGAATATTGCTATGGTCGATATCGATATGCGGTTTGTTTTGAGGAACACGGCCAAAGAGTGTTGTCTCGTCCCGTAACCAGGAGCTGATCGTGTCGGTAAAAAAACGAGAGGCGCAACGCCAGGTCCAGTTACCTTCCTTGGTTCCAGGGCTGTTCATCTTGCAGTCGTTGCCAAAACCCAAGATGTCCTGAAGGGGGAAGATGGTCAGGCGGCCGATTGAGGCCAGGGCCAGGTAGATAAGATCCTGGTGGATTGCTGACTGATTGTCGTTTTTCCGGTTGGCAATCCTTAGAATGCGTTGTCTTTGGGCGGGGGGCAGGTGATCACTGAGGAACCAGCCAACAGTGGTGTCATTGTCATGGGTGCCGGTATAGACCACACAATTCGGGCTGGTGAAGTTGTGCGGGAGAAAGGGGTTGTCTGGGTTGTCATCAAAAGCAAATTGCAGCACCTTCATACCGGGGAAACCAAGAGATGTGCGCAGGGCGGTGACTTCCGGGGTAATCACCCCCAAATCCTCGGCAATGATATCAAGCGGGCCTAAGGCGTTAAAAATCTGGTCAAACAAAGGTTTACCCGGCCCTTTGAGCCATTCGCCCTCGATTGCCGTTTCTTCTTCCTCGGGAATGGCCCAGTAGCCCTCAAAGCCGCGAAAATGGTCGATGCGGGCGGTGTCAACCATTTGAAATATGGCCTTGAATCTGGCAATCCACCAGTCGGTCAGCTTGCTCTGGATGTCTTGATCTTGATCCGGCCACCGGTACAGGGGGTTGCCCCATCGTTGTCCGGTTTTACTGAAATAGTCGGGCGGAACCCCGGCCACATGGGTAGGGCGGAGACTTTTCGGGTCAAGGGTAAAGATATCTTGATTGGCCCAGACATCGACACTGTCCCAGCCGACATAGATGGGAATGTCTCCGATGAGTCTGATTTCTTCTTTTCCGGCTTTGGCTTGCAGGATCTGCCATTGACGGAAAAACTCGAATTGCTCAAAGGCGTAATATTCTATGCGTTCGTGGTGGTTTATGCGCAAGGAACTCAGGGCGGAAGCTTTGCGGGTGGCAATCTCCGCTGGCCAGTCAAACCAGCCCTGGTCGTGAAAGGCTTCTTTTAGGGCCATGAACAGGGTGTAGTCATCCAGCCAGGGCGTAGTTTTTTTGAAATCAATAAATTGTGGTAAGTCTTGAGGGAAATTGGCAAAGGCCTCGTACAGGAGTTTTTTCTTAAAGGCGGCGACCTTGGGAAAATCGACACTGTATTCTGAAAATACAGGTAGGTTTGTCAATGAACTTTCCGGGAGTAATCCCTCTTCAAACAGCAGATCCGGTGAGATCAGCAAGGGCGAGCCGGCAAAGGCCGAGATGCTCATGTACGGGGAATTGTCAAAAACCGGACTGCCTGGGCCGGTAGGGAGAAACTGCCAGGCACTCTGTCCTGCACGAGCCAGAAACTCCAGAAAGGCGTGGCTGGAAAAACCAATGTCGCCAATGCCGTAAGGAGAAGGCAGGGAGGTTATATGGGCCAGGATACCACTGCCACGTTGGGGGAAAGGAGGTTGCATAAGTGTTTTTGTTGCTGCTTGAAATAAATAAGTATTGTTATTCTAAAGTGTTGCAGGCCGTGACGTGGTGGTGACAAAAAAAGATAGCACTGGCTCTCTTGCCTGTTGAGTAGATCAATCTTATAATATTAAAAGTATTATTTTTTTTTCAAAAAAGTTGTTACCGGCCCTGGTTACCGGCATTTTACCGCTATCAAGAAAATTTAATTTTATTTATTTGTTTTTTGTGATCAGGCGTTGTAGCATATAATGTTTTGGTAAAGGTATTGTGCCGTCGTTTGAGAACGGGAAATTGAAAGGTATAAGGCTAAATTTTTACTGTAATTATTAGTCTTTGTAAATAGACGAATGGCCTTAAGAATTATCTTAAAATATAAGTGATGGAGTATGCCCTCGTGCTCTCTGAATTAAAAGAAAATTTATTGAAGGCTGGCCAGACTGAAGGGTGTCTCAGCTTTAATGATCTGAATGAATTATTGCCCGATGAGATCAATGACCCTAATGCCATTGAGAGCATCTTTAATTTCTTGGGTGATAATAATATCCAGATCGTCACCGTGGAAAAAACCGGTGAGAAGAGAACCTTGTCGGGTGAGGTCTGGGATCATGACAAGGCCTCAATGGATGACGATGAGGACCTGGCAGATGGTTCGATCATGGCCGCCGGTGATGGCAGTCATGAAGCCGAAGAGACCACAACGACCTATCTGCGGGAAATGGGACAGTTCGACCTGCTGACTACGGATGAAGAGGCGAAGTATTCCAAGACTATCCGCCAGGGGTTTGACCAGATTATTCAAGCCGTGCGAGAGGATGCTTCCGGGGTTGCCGAGATTGCCCTGCTCTGTGCCCGGATAGATATCTGGGAGCGGCGCGATCCCACCTTAAAGCCCAAGAAGCAGCAGCTCAATTTCATGCGTTTCACCGTGATCGCTGCGGCCAAGAAGTATTCCGACAAACGCGAACTGCATGAGATGCAGGCCCGAATCGAGGCCTATAGCCGCTCCATCGAGACCGCTAAGGACGCGATGATCCGTGCCAATCTGCGTCTGGTGGTCTCTATCGCCAAGCGTTATATGCATCAGGGTCTGACTCTGGCCGACCTGATTCAGGAAGGAAATCTGGGGCTGATGCGCGCGGTCTTTCGTTTTGATTATACCAAGGGCAACAAGTTCTCCACCTATGCAAGTTGGTGGATCAGGCAGGCCATCACCAGGGCGATCCTCGATAAAACGCGGACTATTCGTCTGCCGGTGCATTTTTTGGAGTTGCGTAGCCAGTTTTTCAAGGCATTTTATGCCCTGTTCAAGGAACTGGGCCGCGAACCAACGCCGCTTGAGATCTCCAAGAGCACCGAGCTGCCCATGGACAAGATCCTGGCCATCCTTGAGGCCTCACGCGAGCCTATTTCCCTTGAGACCCCGGTGGGTGATGACGACTCGACCCTTGGTGATTTTCTCGAAAATAATGATTCCCAGTCCCCTTACGAGATGGTGCAGACCAGAGAGCTGGCCGGGCGGGTGACCGAGATCTTGTCAACGCTTACCGAGCGGGAAGAAAAGATTATCCGGCTGCGTTTTGGCATCGGGGAAAAGGCGGAATATACCCTGGAAGAGATTGGCAAGAAGTTCAATGTCTCTCGCGAGCGGATTCGCCAAATTGAAAAGAAGGCCTTGAATCGTCTGCGCCATTCCAGTCGGCGTGATCAACTCAAAAACTTCCTTGATTAAGACAAGGGCCTTGTAGAATACAATATTTCTTTTCAGGATAAAGCCGGATTTACTCTCCGGCTTTTTTTTATTCCAGGGTTACAGTTAGTTATTTTTGAACGACGGCTTATTATGAAATCATTGGTGCAACAGGCAGGACTTGGGGATATTCTGGAAAAGGTGGAGGCCGGGGAAAGGCTGAACCTGCAAGACGGGCTGGCCCTCTATAACAGCAAGGAGATTCTGGCCCTTGGCTATATGGCCAATCTGGTCAGGAACCGGATGAACGGCGACAAGGCCTATTTCATCTACAATCAGCATATCAACTATTCCAATATCTGTACCAATCTCTGCAAGTTCTGCGCCTTTGGCAAGGACAAGAGCTCGGATCTGGCCTACGAGATGGATCTGGCCCAGGTCAAGGAAAAGGTACGGGCCCGGCTCGATGAACCTATCACCGAGATCCACATGGTGGGCGGGATTCATCCCGACCTGCCCTTTGAATATTATCTGGAGCTGCTGCGCGGGATTAAAGAGGTCAGGCCTGATGTGCATATCCAGGCCTTTACCTGTGTGGAGATTGCCCACCTGGCATTCCTGGCCGGTAAGCCGGTGGCCCAAACCCTGGATATCCTGAAAGGTGCCGGCCTTGGTTCTATCCCCGGCGGCGGGGCTGAGGTCTTTTCGCCGCGTATCCGCAAGCTGACCTGTGAGAAGAAACTCTCAGGGGATCAGTGGCTGGAGGTGGCCAAGATTGCCCACCGGCAGGGTTTGCACACCAATGCCACCATGCTTTATGGCCATATCGAGACCATGGAGGAGCGCCTGGAACACCTTGACGCCCTGCGTACCGCTCAGGATGAGACCAAGGGCTTTCTGGCCTTTATCCCCCTTGCTTTTCATCCTCAAAATACCGAGATGAGCACGCTGTCCCGCACTACCGGCATTGATGATCTGAAAAATATTGCCGTGGCCAGGCTCTTCCTCGATAACTTCCCGCACATCAAGGCCTACTGGGTCATGATCGGACCCAAGATGGCTCAGGTCGCGCTCTCCTTTGGGGCCGATGACATGGACGGCACGGTCAAAGAAGAGGTGATCACCCATATGGCCGGCGCCGACACCGACCAGGCCATCGGCAGCAAGACTCTGGTGCGTTTGATCAAAGAGGCGGGCCGGATGCCGGTGGAGCGGGATACGCTCTATAATGTGATCAAGGTGCATGATTGATGGCGACAGGTACGGAAGGGCAAGTGTTGGGGATGCCGGAAGCGGCGATGGCGATCATTGCCGCCAAGGTGCAGGCCGGCAGCCGGATCAGTGATGATGAGTTTTTTCTGCTTGAGCGGGACGCCGATCTTTATCAGCTTGGATTTCTGGCCGATAGTATCCGGCGGCGTCTGCATCCTGAGGGTCAGGTTACCTATGTTGTTGATCGTAATGTGAATTACACCGATATCTGTATCTCTGCCTGTAAATTCTGCGCCTTTTTCAAGGCCCCCGAGGATCAGTCCGGCTATCTGCTCACCTTTGAACAGCTTGAACAGAAGATCCGGGAAACTCAAGAGTTAGGCGGCACCCAGATCCTGCTCCAGGGCGGGCTTCATCCCGATAAACCGCTGGAATATTACGAAGAGATGCTGCGCTTCATGAAGACCACCGGTATCCATGTTCATGGTTTTTCTCCCCCTGAGGTCTGTCATTTTGCCACCCTGTCCGGCTTGAGCATTCGCGAGGTGCTTCAACGACTCATTGCTGCCGGTCTGGATTCCATCCCCGGCGGCGGTGCCGAGATCCTTTCGGACCGGGTGCGTCAAGCCACGGCCCCGCGCAAGTGCTCGGCCGATCAGTGGATCGAGGTCATGGAAGAGGCCCACAACCAGGGGCTGCGCACCACCGCCACCATGATGTTCGGCCATATTGAGACCATCCCTGAGCGGCTGGAGCATCTGCGTCGTCTGCGGGACTTGCAGGATCGTACCGGCGGCTTTACCGCCTTTATCCCCTGGCCTTTTCAGCCCGACAATACCGCCCTGTCCCAGCAGGTCGAGATTGAAAAGACCACCGGTTTGGGCTATCTGCGGATGCTGGCCCTCTCCCGCATCTATCTCAATAACTTTGTCAATGTTCAGGCCTCCTGGGTAACCCAGGGACCAAAGATTGCCCAGCTCTCCCTCTTTTTCGGGGCCAATGATTTCGGCAGCACCATGCTCGAAGAGAATGTGGTGGCAGCGGCCGGGGTCAGCTTTCGGCTTTCCGAATCGGAGATCAGGAGGTTGGTTGTTGATGCCGGTTTTGAACCTCGGCAGCGGCTGATGGATTATACCCTGATCAAATAGGTTGCGGCCTTGCCCTCTCCAGTATCTTCATTATTTTCTGCTGTAAATTCGAATTGTTCGCCCTCCGTTACTCTCTATCAAGCCCCCTGGGTGGTGCCCGTCAGCTCGCCGGTGATCCGTGACGGTGTTGTTGCCGTTGCTGCCGGCCGGATTCTGGCGGTGGGCAGTGCGGCTTCTCTCCGGGCCCAGTATGCCTGCGCCCGGATGGAAAGCTGTCAGGGGGTGCTGTTGCCCGGTCTTGTCAATGCCCACATCCATCTTGAGCTTTCCGCTTTTACCGATATTCCACGCCCAGCCCCTGGAGAGACCTTCTGCGATTGGATCCGCTTCCTCCTGCGAGTTCGGCAGGAAGGCCGGATTAGCCCCGATGAGCAAGTCTGCGCCGCCCGGAAGATGCTCCAGCAGCAACATGATTCCGGCGTTCTTCTCCTGCTGGATATCGGCAATATCCAACCCGCTCTCCGCCAATCTTCCAGCCCCTTGATTCTCGCTCCGGCCCAGGTTACCTTTCTCCTTGAACTGCTGGCCCCCACGGCCAAGGCGGAAGAACAGCTCCTGGCCCAAATCGCCTTGCTTGCGGATGAGGTGGCGGCCACCCCCCATGCCCTCTATTCGACTACTGCTGGAATCATTACCATCTTAAAGCAGAGGGCTGATCGTCTGGGGCACATCTTGTCTCTGCATGTAGCGGAATCAGCCGATGAAATCGAACTTCTGCGCAGTGGCCAGGGCTGCTTCCGCAACTTCCTTGCCGAACGGGGTGCCTGGGAAGATGCCTTTCCCCGTCCGGGAATGGACCGAGAAATTAACAGCAGAGGTGCTGTCGAGTACTTAGGCTATCTGGGCCTACTTGATGCCAACCTGCTCTGTGTTCACTGTGTCCAGGTGAGCGAAAAAGAGGTGCAGATGCTTGCTGCTCGTGGATGCAAGGTCTGCGTCTGTCCGGGGAGCAACCGTTTTCTTGGGGTCGGGATCGCCCCCCTGGAGATGATGTTGCACCATAAACTCCTTCCTGCCCTTGGCACTGATTCCATCGCCTCCAACAATGGGCTTGATCTGTGGCGGGAGATGCAGATCCTGCGTGAAGAGCATCCCGGGGTGAATCCCGCCCAGATCCTGGCCATGGCCACCTTGGCCGGGGCTGCGGCCCTGCACCGTGAACAGGATTGCGGCGCCTTGGCCCCCGGTCGCACGGCGAGCTTCCTGAATGTTGACAGTCTGGCCCTGCAAGGCGCGGGGAGCGCAGAGCAACTCCTCGATATCCTTACTGGTAGCGGCTGTCCAGGCATGATCCGCTGGATAACCGAGGCGTAAAGGTTATTTTGTCCCGATTGAAAAACCAAATCCGGGCTGACGAGATTTAATGCCTGCCAAGCCACTTGCCATCAATACCTCACCCTTGCCAATCCTGAGATTTGTCGGGGCCTCCATCGTCTTTGTGCTCCACTTTGGCAGGAATGCCGAGTTCTATAACCAGATCCCGGCGATATTCAGGGCTGGCTCGCAGATGGTAACATTTTTCTTTGTCCTGTCTGGGTTTGTGTTGTTTTTAGGGTATCATCAGAAGGAACGTATTGATTTGCAGACATATTTTATCAAGCGCGTAATCAAGATCTTACCCCTTTATTTTCTGGCGCTCTTGATGTCGGCGGCCTTGCGTGGTCTTGCCGGCACCTTGTCTTTTTCGGAATTTTTTCTGAATCTTTTTTGCCTGCAATCATGGTTCCCGCATCCACTCTCTCTGAATTATACGAGCTGGTTTGTCTCTGATTTGTGGTTCTTTTATTGTGTCTTTCCGCCTCTTTTGTTTGTCCTGAAGAAAACAAGGCCGGAGGAAAAAAAACTCATGGCCTGGAGTTTTTTGGTGTGGGCCCTCACCCAAGGGATATTGACCACACTCTATAACTCTGACTTTTATACCGGCTATCCTTCCTGGTCGCATGACCTGATTTATTTCTTTCCTCTTTCTAACTTTTGTAGTTTTTTTATGGGGATGTGTGGCGCCTATCTTGTTGTTACCAATGATATCAAGGTGGAGCTGGGGGAAGGGAAGTCTTTGCTTCTCAGCGTGTTTGTCTTTTTCGCCTTAGGTCTTATGGTTCAATTTGAGTCTGAAATTGAAAGCTGTTTAGGTTTTGATCTGGCCTTTGGTGCCGGCGTTTATGCTCCTGTTTTTCTGATATTTATTCTGCATGTGACGCTGGCGCGTAATTTTTTGTTACGGATATTGTCATGGCCGGCTTTTGCGATTTTAGGGGAAATAAGTTACGCTCTCTATATCTTGCAACAGCCAATGGAGACCCTGTATAAATATATCCTGCCGGAACACTTTACTGGGTCTCCAGGGATGAATTTCTTGCTCTATTTTCTTTTTCTTTTTTTTGTGGCCTGGCTCTTAACCCTTCTTGAAAAAAAGATTTTCAGGAAGGTAAGCCGTTGTAAGCAAATAACATGGCCAATTGATTGCTGGAAGCGGCATAAGGAGCCGTAACGAAATCGATATGAATGGCCATGTTGTTTCGTGACGGCTCCTAATTGTCAGGACAATGCGGTTAAATCATTGATTTTTTTTTGAAATGAAAAAAATATATTCATGAGCAGGGATAAAAACGAGATGAACACATCAGCCCGGATCGGCATGGTCAACTATATCAATACCGCGCCGATCTATGAGAGCTGGAAGAGGCGGGAACATCCTGCTCAGTGGCATCTGGTGGAGGCGCCGCCTTCCACCTTGAACCGGATGCTGGCGGCAGGCGAGCTTGATCTTGGTTTTGTCTCCTCCCATGAATATTGCGCCCGGCCTGAGCTCTATCGCATCCTGGCCGATCTGTCGATCAGTGCCAATGGCTCGGTGGGTTCGGTATTTCTCTTTTCCCGGATTGACCCCAGTAAACTTGCGGGCTGCCCGGTGCTGCTCAGTGGCCAGTCGCAGACCTCGGTCTTTCTGGTCAAGATTATCCTGGAAGAATTTTATGGGGTCAAACCTTTGTACAGCGTCGGCGATGTCGGCAGTGAGATACATCCCCAGACCCAGGCACTGCTGGCTATAGGCGATCAGGCCCTGCGTCTGGTGGGAGATTCGCGCTTTCCCTATCAGCTTGATCTCGGGGCGGTGTGGCGCCATTATACCGGGTTGCCCTTTGTCTTTGCCGTGTATGCGGTGAGGGAGGATTTTTGCCGGAAAGCTCCTGAAACCCTGGTCAGGATCCATCAGGAACTTATCCGCTGTGTGCGGGAAGGGCGAGAGAACCTGGAGGCCATCTGTCAGGTGGCGGCCCCGAGGATCCCTATGCACCCTGATGAATGTTATGTCTATCTGCGTGCTATCGAGTATGATCTGGGGGCAGAAAAACAGTTGGCCCTGGAACGATTTTTCCGGTATCTGATTGATCGGGGCGAAGGATCGGCTGGGTCGCTGCCGTTGAAGATCGTTGAGAGTTAAAGGCTGAAGGCTAAGGGCTGAAGGTTGAAGTCCGAAGGACGAAAGGAGTGAAGAGGGGAATGGGAAGCAGGCAAATACCGAAGAAGATCCTGGTGGCGGTGACTGGCGCCTCGGGCATGTTGTATCTCCAGTCCTTTTTGCGGGCCATTAAAGGCCTTGACCTGGTGGTGCATGGTATCTGTTCCGAGGCCGGGCACAAGGTGCTGGGGTTGGAAAAGGGGCTGACACCGCAGGAGCTGCCGGCGGTCAGCGCCTGGTTTGACTGCCGTGATTTTGCTGCCCCGCCGGCCTCTGGTTCCAGCGGTTATGATGCCATGCTGATCCTGCCTTGCAGTATGGGGACGCTTGCCGCCATTGCTGCCGGGATCTCGGCAAACCTGATCCAACGTTGTGCCGATGTGATGTTGAAAGAACGCAAAGACCTGGTGCTGGTGGTGCGGGAAACGCCCCTGAACCGGACGCATCTGAAAAATATGCTGGCGGCTCATGATGCCGGGGCCATCATCTGCCCGCCCATGCCGGGCTATTATCTGCAACCCGCCAGTCTGGAAGAGGCTGCCGATACCTTTTCCTGGCGGCTTGCCGATCAGATCGGGCTGGATATTCCAGGGCGGAAACGCTGGGGCGCCGAGGAACAATAAATGTTGAAAAAGATTGCTATTCTGCTTGAGATGGTAAAGTTCAAGCTCACCGTCTTTGCCATGCCCTTTGCCCTGATGGGGGCCTTTCTCGCCGGTCGCAGGGCGCCGGATGGCATGACCTTTCTCTGGGTGGTCCTGGCCATGGTCGGGGCCAGAACCTGTGCCATGGGTTTTAACCGCATTGTTGACCGGCACTTTGACAGGGCCAATCCCCGCACTGCGGGCCGGGCCATCCCTACGGGTGAAGTGAGCCTGAAAGAGGCCTGGGCCATGGTGATTCTGGCCGGGATTCTTTTTTTCTTTGCCTGCTATAATCTCAATGGACTGACCCTGAAGCTGGCGCCTCTGGCCTTGGGGCTGACCTTGTTTTACTCCCTGACCAAGCGCTTTACCTCATTTTGCCATCTGGTCTTGGGTGTGGCCCTGGCCTTCTCGCCCCTTGGCGGTTGGGTGGCGGTGTCGGGAAGCCTGACCGAATTTCCCTGGGTGCTCTCTCTCGGGGTCCTGTTCTGGGTGGCTGGTTTTGATACCATCTATGCCTGCCTGGATGCAGATTTTGACAGGGATTCCGGGCTGCATTCTCTGCCCTCACGGCTGGGGCGGGAAAATGCCTTTCGGCTGGCAATCGGGTTTCATGTCCTGGCCTTTATCCTCTTTACCCTGACCGGGGTCCAGGCTCAGCTGAACCTCTGTTATTATATCGGCATCGTGCTTACCGCCGCCGTTCTTTTCTATCAGCATCTGGTGGTCAATCCCCGCGATTTGTCCCGGATTCAGGGCTCTTTTTTCTCCCTGAACGGGGTGATCAGTCTCACCCTCTTTGCCGCCACCTGGCTTGCGCTGCTGACAGGGAAAGGGTGAGGCGGTGACCAGATTCCGGGGAATTTTCGGCTGCGCTTTCGTCCTGTCCTCTTGGGCGATTGGTTGTTTTGCGGCACAAACTCCTTCTGCCGGGGTAGCCGATCCTTCCCTCCTCAGTTCCGCCTATAGTGGCGATGAGACCTTCCAATATGATGTCTCCTGGAGTGGGGGCATCAAGATCGGTGAACTGCGTCTGCAGATAAGCCGGACCGCCGAGGAGCAGGATCGATTTGAGATCCATGCCCGGGTCACTGATTACGGGGCCTTCCGATTTTTTTATCCGGTTGATGATACCTTTGTCACTTTCGTCCAGGGACCGGAGCGGCTGCCGGTCAGGTACGAGGTAGAGCAGAAAGAGGGGCGTAGTTACAAGGCCCATCGTCTGACCCTCTACGACCAGCAGGGAGGCCAGGTGCGCTACCGGAAAAATGATGAGCCGGAGAAGCATTTTGTCGTGGCCGGCAAACTTCATAATGAGTTTTCCTCCTTTTTTTTCACCCGGACGCTGCCTTTTACGCCCGACACCTCGGTGATCGTGCCCACCTTTGCCGATGAAAAACGGCATGAGGTGGTGGTGACTCCTCGGCAGTGGACCCGATTCGAGGAAACCCTACTCGGTCCGGTCAACGTGATTGAGGTTCTGCCCCGCATGACTTTTAAAGGGTTGTACGACAAGAGCGGGGATACGGAAATCTGGTTCACCGATGACGCCTGCCGGATACCGGTGCGTATTCGCTCCAAGATCCTGATCGGCTCGCTTACCGCCGAGCTGGTCGCCTACCACGGCACCTCCTGCGGTCGGCAATGGGCTTTAGATCAGAAGGTGCTGGATGAAGAGGCAAGGAAGAAGGCGGTGAAGATCAAGGGTGATTGAGAAAGAGAACAAGCGGGACCTGATCCGTCCACCCATAGTGGTTGATGTGATGGATAAAATTCTACTTATTGTAATGTTATCTTCTATGTGACCAAAAAGACCTCAGGCCTTGGAGATTATAGTGGAGAAGCAGCTCTTATCTTTCCGCGAATGGCACTGCACTGCTGATCAATTTCCACGGGAAAAGTGCGAAAAATCCTGCCATTCTTTAAAAAATCCACATAGAATATAATTTTAGAACCGCATTCGCCTGGATCGGCGTCCCAAATAAGTGCGGTGTTCCATAACTCCTCTCTGAGTGCCCTGGCGTGATGAGAGGAATCGCAGTCCTTTCCATTCCCAATACCAAAGGAGAAAACCATGAAAAAGAAACTCTGTGTGGTCGCGATGATGGCTGTTCTGATGCTGTGGGGCTGCAAATCGGATGAAAAAAAAGGCGAGGCTCCGGCGCCGAAAACGACGCCCACCGCTGTACAGGTTAAGGACAAGGCGGTAGAAGTGACCAAGGCGGCTGAAGAAAAACTGAAAGAAGCGACCAAAGAGGTTGTCGAAGCGACCAAGGCGGTGGAAGAAAAAGTCGAAGAAAAGGCTGAGAAAAAAGCGGAACAAGAGGCTGCGGTAGCGGTTCAGGAAGAAAAGGTCGAAGAAGCAACCAAAGCGGTTGATGAAGCGGTTGGGAAAAAGGTGGAACAAGAGGCTGTGGTAGCGGTTCAGGAAGAAAAGGTCGAGTCCGCTGTGAAAGCGCAGAAAAAGGCCGCGTCCGTGGTGGAAAAGGAGGGACAGGCGCTCACGACCACGGTGGAAAGCGTTGTCATTGACAATAAAAATGGCAAGGTTGTTCTGTTGCACAAGAAGCACGCCGATGCTTATGGCTGTGCTGCCTGTCATGGCGACAAGAAACCGGGCCCGTTTGAGATGGACAAAAAGGCGGCCCATGCCCTCTGCCAGGGCTGTCATAAGGAAAAAAAGGCCGGTCCCACTACCAACTGCACCCAGTGCCATCAGAAAAAGGATAAGAAGGCCGTCGAGGGCTGCTGATATTTTGACTTTCTGTTCTCCTTTAATAATTTGACGTACAAAGAATCCACTCCCTCCGGGAGTGGATTCTTTGTTTTTGCGACAACGATTACCATAATCTATTATCTCGCCACCAAAGCACCTGGGGCTCAGGCAGCTTTCCGTTATATTCAACTCCCTCTTTCTCTTTTGATCGTTGCCCCTGTGAATCGTATGGTACTTGAAAACGCGGCCGCATCAAAATTTGCTGATTTTGAAGATGCTGTTCTGTCTGAAGCTGCCTGCCATGCCGGGGAGAAATATATTGTGACCAGAAATATTGCCGATTTTACCCATGCAAAACTGCCTGTTTTTGAACCGAAATAATTCGTCAATGCTTTAGAATCATTGATGAATAATAAGTTATAACCGGATGAGCGGGTACGCGTTGTCCTGATTGCTGAAAGCTGTTGTCACGATTATATTTCACTGGCATTGAAAGAAAAAGTGTTTATACTTATATATTTTATGTCCCATGGTAAGCAGGGATCACCCCTCTGAACATTGCAATAACTGCATGAAGATTTTATTCTAATAACAAGGAGAATATAATGAAACTGATTCTGTTGGGCGCCCCCGGCGCTGGAAAAGGCACCGTTGCCAAGTTGTTGACCGCACTCGATGGCTCTGTCCAGATCTCCACCGGCGATATCCTGCGTGGCGCTGTCCAGGCGAAAACCGAGCTGGGCCTTGAGGCCGAGGGCTTTATGAAGCGTGGTGATCTGGTGCCCGATTCCCTGATCATGGGGATTATGGAAAAACGTCTGCAGGAGTCTGATTGCGCCAAGGGCTTTTTGCTCGACGGTTTCCCCCGCACCATTCCTCAGGCCGAAGAGTTGACCCAGCTCCTGACCAAGTTGAACATCAAACTGGATATGGCCGTTGATATCGATGTGCCCCGTGATATTATCCTCGATCGTCTCTGTACCCGCCGAACCTGCGAGAATCCGAAATGTCAGGCCATCTACAATGTGAAATCCAATCCACCCAAGGTAGAAGGGATCTGCGACAAATGCGGCGCCAAGGCAGTACAGCGCGAGGATGAGACCGAGACGGCCATCACCCATAGGCTTGAGACCTATAACGAGAAGACCGCCCCGCTCATCGGTTTTTATCGGGAGAAAGGTCTGCTGATGAGTGTGCCTGCCACCTCCAGCGATGACGTCATTAACGCAGTAAAGGCGAAACTGAATCTGTAATTTTTAGGTGCCGTTAGTAAATGCGCGAGCTTTTCCGCTCATTTGGTTACGGCACCTTATGCCGCATCAAAGAAACAGCCAATTTTTTCAGGCTGTTTCTTTGATGCGGCGTCTGGCAGATACCATGTAAGGAGGCTGTCCGGGTTGACCGGCCGGCCTCCTTTCTTAACTCAGTAAGGAACGGTGAACAAATGACTCAGACAATTGTGACCACTGATTTTGCGGGACTGAACCTGGTGCATCGGGGAAAGGTCAGGGATATGTATGCCATTCCTGGTCATGATGATAAGCTGCTGATGGTGGCCACCGACCGGATCTCGGCCTATGATGTGGTGATGGATGACCCGGTCCCGGGGAAAGGCCGAATTCTGACCCAGATCTCCCTGTTCTGGTTTGACCTGCTGGGCGATATTGTTGATAATCACCTGATCACCGCCGATGTGAACGAATATCCGGCGCTGTGCCAGCCCTATGCTGATCAGTTGCGCGGCCGTTCCATGCTGGTTCGTAAGACCCAGCCCCTGACTATTGAGTGTATTGTGCGGGGCTATCTCTCCGGTTCCTTTTGGAGCGCTTATAAGAAAAATCCAACGGTCTGCGGTTTTGCCCTGCCTGCCGGGATGCGGGAGTCGGACCAGTTTGAGCGTCCCCTGTTTACCCCATCGACGAAGGCAGCCATCGGCGACCATGATGAAAATATCTCTCTTGCCGCTATGGAGACCTTGATCGGTAAGGAGCGGGCCGCTGAGATCGCCGACATCAGCATGAAGCTCTACAGCCGGGCCGCAGATTATGCCCGGAAAAAGGGGATCATCATTGCTGATACCAAGTTTGAGCTTGGGGTCATTGGCGATAAGCTGATCCTGATTGACGAGGTGTTGACCCCTGATTCCTCCCGTTTCTGGCCGGTAGATGAGTATCAGCCGGGCCGGGGCCAGGCCAGTTTTGATAAGCAGTTCCTGCGCGATTATCTCTCGTCTCTTGATTGGGACAAGACCCCGCCGCCACCCAGGCTTCCGGCGGAGATCATTGCCAAAACCCAATCCCGCTACGAAGAGGCCCTGCGCAAGCTGACTGAGGGGTAATTCCGGCAGGGTTGCGCCAAAGCAGAATTGATGGGCACGCTGCGCTTCGGAGTCTTCGCTTACCTGCCCATCATCCTTATCTGTACGGGACTGGCCGGTTTCTTTTTTATGGTTATTCTGCGGGAGGATGATTCTCATGCTCGATTTTACGGAATACACCAAGATCTTTATTGCCTTGCTGGCAATCGTTAACCCCATCGGGGCCATCCCCATTGTTATCGCCTTGACCGCCGATGCCTCGGCGGAAGAGTTCAAGCGAACCACCAAGACCACGGTGATTTCCGTCCTCGTGATCTTGTTTGTCGCGCTGTTGACCGGCGAGTTGCTGCTGGGTTTTTTTGGGATCAGTATCAACTCGTTCCGGGTAGCAGGTGGTATTTTGCTCCTGCTCATGGCTATCTCCATGCTCCATGCAAGGCAGAGTGCGATCACCTTCAGTCACGAAGAGGCCAGCGACGGCGGCCGGGAGTCGGTGGCGGTAGTCCCTATCTCCATGCCCCTGCTGGCAGGTCCCGGGGCCATCAGTACGGTTATTCTCTATACCCAAAAAAGCCACGCCCCTCTTCACTATCTGTTTATGGGCCTCGACATCCTGCTCATGGGGCTGGTGCTGTGGCTTGCCTTTCTGTTCATCCCCCATATCTCTAAGCACACCAGCCAGACCGGCATCAATATCTTTTCACGAGTCATGGGGTTGATCCTGGCCGCCATCGCCGTTGAATTTATAGCCAATGGCATAAAGGGGTTATTTCCGATGCTGGCCTGAAAGATTCTCTTGTGGACGAATACGAATACTGATGAGCAAGGATACTTCTATGAAAAAAACGAACTCTTCTGCAGATGTTGCGATGACACCATCCCTGGATCAACAAGCCCAGGGACGCCGAAAGGCCTCTGGATACTGGCCCTGGTTGCTTTCCGGGTTACTGTTGGCGGCCTTGCTGCTTGTTTGGCGATGGAGTGCGGGCAATGACAGCTTGGAGGCGCACTATAAAACAGCCCCTGTTCAACGTGGCGATCTGACGGTGTTGGTCTCAGCCACCGGGAATCTGGAGCCAACGGATCAGGTTCTCGTGGGTATTGAGGTTTCAGGCACCATCAAATCGGTGGAGGTTGATTATAACGATTTCGTCAAGGCCGGGCAGGTCTTGGCCAAGCTTGATACCACTAAACTTACGGCCCAGGCTAAGCAATCACAAGCAGTTGTCGCATCGGCAAAGGCCAAGTTGTTGCAGGCCCAGGCCAGCCTCCTTGAGGCCGGTCAGGAGATGGAGCGATTGCAGAAGATTCGCAAGGATAGTGCCGGCCAGTTGCCCTCGGCCCATGACTTTGAAGCTGCCTTTGCCAAATTGAAACGAGCGGAGGCCGATAAGGCCTTGAGTGAGGCTACTATTGATGAGGCCCAGGCCCGGCTCCAGATTAACAAGATCGATCTGGAAAAATCGATAGTGGTTTCGCCTATTGATGGGGTCGTGCTTAAACGAAGCGTCGAGCCGGGCCAGACGGTGGCGGCCTCTTTTCAGTCTCCCGAGCTCTTCACCCTGGCCCAGGATTTGGCCAAGATGGAGCTTCAGGTCAATGTTGATGAGGCGGATGTGGGGCAGGTGGCGGCCGGGCAGACGGCCACCTTTACCGTCGATGCCTATCCCGACCGGACCTTTCCGGCCCTGATCACCCAGGTGCGCTATGGCGCCAAGGTGACCGGAGGTGTCGTGACCTATCTGACTATTCTCAACGTCGATAACGCTGATCTTGCCTTGCGGCCGGGGATGACTGCCGCCGCCGATATTGTGATCAAAAAGATTGAAGATTCCTTGCTGGTTCCCAGCGCGGCCCTTCGCTTTATCCCGGCCAAGCAGGAGGGAGGAGATCGTGGCGTTTCCGGAGGGAGCTCAGGGACCAGCCTGGTTAATAAGCTCTTTCCCCGTTTTCGGGGCAATAAACCATCACCCCGTAAGGACGTGAGCAACCAGGATCATCAACAGGTGTGGGTCCTGCGCGACAATAAACCGGTGGCAATCCCGGTGAGCACCGGTACTACCAGTGGCATGATGACCGAGATCCTCAGCGGCGAGCTTGACGTGGGGGCGGAGTTGATTATTGAAGCAATGAACCCTAAAGGGGTATGAGTATGAGTGCTGCCGCGTCCCAGAGTGGAGCTGTGGAGGGATCCCCCTTAGTTGCCCTGCGGGGGGTGACCAAGGTCTATGGTCAAGGGGCCGCCGCCATGTTGGCCTTGCGCGGGGTGGATATGGTTGTCGATGAAGGTGAGTTTGTGGCGGTTATGGGGCCCAGCGGTTCCGGTAAATCAACGGTCATGAATATTCTTGCTTGCCTCGATACGCCTACCCAGGGGCAGTATTTCTTCAAAGGTGTGGAGGTGGGCGCCATGAGTAGAAATCAACGGGCCTTGCTGCGCCGTCAGTATCTGGGCTTTGTCTTCCAGGGCTTTAATCTCCTGGGGCGCACCTCGGCCCTTGAAAACGTTGAACTGCCCCTGATCTATCGAGGGATCAAAATTGAGGAACGGCATCTGCTGGCCCGTAAGGCCTTGGCCGTAGTCGGCTTGAACGGTTGGGAAGATCATACGCCGAGCGAGCTTTCCGGTGGTCAGCAGCAACGGGTGGCCATTGCCCGGGCTATTGTCAGCCAGCCGGCGGTACTCCTGGCTGATGAGCCGACCGGCAATCTGGATAGTGGTCGCAGTCTGGAGATCATGGAACTGTTGACCGCCTTTAACCAGGAGATGGGGATCACCATCATCATGGTGACCCATGAGGCTGAGATGGCCAGGTTCGCCAGGCGGGTGATCCATTTCCGTGATGGCCTGATTGCCGCCGATGAAACCGCTACACGCCCTGGCCAGGAAGAAAGCCGAGAGAGGGAGGGGCGCTGATGTTTGGCAACAGTCTTCTTCTGGCCCTGCGGGAGATCCGGCGCAATGTCATGCGATCTTTTTTGACCATCCTTGGCATTGTGATTGGTGTGGCCGCGGTGATTATCATGGTGACCATCGGGGGCGGGGCCACGGCCCAGGTCACCCAGCAGATTGCCAGTCTGGGCAGTAATATGCTCATGGTGCGGGTCGGTCAGCATATGGGGCCTGGGCAGGCCAATGCTGCTCCCCCCTTTGATCTGGCCGATTCCCAGGCCATTTATCGGGAGGTGCGATCCATTGCCGCTATTGCCGCCTCTTCCTCGCAGCGCTTGGTTGCCGTGTATGGTAATAAAAACTGGTCCACTACCGTCAACGGTATTGATAACGACTATTTCCGGGTGCGGAACTGGACAATCGAGACTGGCCGACAGTTTCTTGACAGTGAATTGCGATCAGGTAAGGCGGTCTGTCTGGTGGGGGCAACGGTGCAAAAAGAGCTTTTTGGTCAGGACGATCCTCTCGGCAACAAGATCCGCCTGAACACCTTCTCCTGTCAGGTTGTAGGCGTGCTGGAGTCCAAGGGTCAATCCACCTTCGGCACCGATCAGGATGACCTGGTGCTGATGCCGCTCCGTACCCTGCAACGGCGTATTACCGGCAACGAGGATATCAATCTGATCCAGGTCTCGGTTGTGGACGGCGGTTCCACCGATAAGGCCAAAGGTGATATCGAGGCCTTGATGCGGGTGCGCCGCCACATCTCGGCCACGGAAATCGATAATTTTCAGGTGATGGACATGAAGGAGATTACCAAGATGTTCACCTCCACCACCCAGATCCTCACTGCCCTGCTGGGGGCGGTGGCGGCCGTGAGCCTGCTGGTCGGCGGCATAGGGATCATGAATATCATGCTGGTGTCGGTAACCGAGCGTACACGGGAAATCGGGATTCGCCTGGCCATCGGCGCCCTGGAGCGAGAGGTCTTGTTGCAGTTTCTGGTCGAGGCGGTGGCGCTCTCTTCTTTCGGCGGCCTGATTGGTGTTGTCGTCGCCCTGGTCGGGTCGATGGGGATTACCCGCTTGCTGAAGATGCCCTTTATCTTGAACCCCGGGATTGTGGTGATTGCCTTTCTCTTTTCGGCGGCGGTTGGGATCATCTTCGGTTTCTTTCCAGCCCGAAAAGCGGCGCGTCTTGATCCCATTGACGCCCTGCGTCATGAGTAGGAACTTTGATCTGCCTCTTTTGCAGATTGACAAACAAAACATCACTGTGGTACAAAAGCAATCGTATGCCTGGATGGTGGAACTGGTAGACACCCGAGACTTAAAATCTCGTGGGCCTTGCGCCCGTGCGGGTTCGACTCCCGCTCTAGGCACCAATTGATACTCCTTAACTTTCCACCAAGGAGCTTTAACCCCTCGGATTCGTTGAATCTGAGGGGTTTTTTTATGCCTTTTTGTCCGCTTTCTTCCATTTTTGTCCGTTGACTTCCACGAATAAACCGGGTACAAATACGGTTACAAGGAAAAAGGAGTCACGTACCCCTGATTGCGTACCCATTTTTAAGGTGAACCCCCTATGCTCACAGTTATGGAAGTAAAAAACGCTAAGCCGAAAGAAAAGCCTTATAAACTGACAGATGGGAAAGGTTTGTTCTTGTATGTCGCACCCAGCGGGAAAAAAACATGGAGGTATCGTTTTGCAATAGCGGGTACAGAATCCACCTATGTTTTAGGGGAATACCCGGTTTTGACCCTGGAAATGGCCAGGGTAGAAAGATCCGTGGCAAGGGAAATGGTGAAGGAAGGTAAAAATCCTGGAGAGGAAAGGCGGTTAAAAAAACAAGACCTCTTGCAGGCCAAAGAAAAAGAAAAAACAAAAGCGGAAAACAGTTTTGAAGCAATCGCCCACGAGTGGCATAAAAATAAACGAGACGATTGGAAAGCGGATCATGCAAATGCCATTCTCACCACCTTGGAGCAAGACGTTTTTCCGGTTATTGGTGACACCCCAATTGACCAAATCACCCCCCCTATGGTTTTGCAGATTTTAAGGACAATCGAGGATCGAGGTGCGCTTGTTATAGCCACCAAAATTTTGCAACGAATGACGGCGGTTTTTCGTTATGCTGTTCAGACTGGTAGATCAACTTATAACCCGGCAACAGAAATGCGCGGGGTGGTTAAGTCCCGAAAGGTTCAACATCACCCCATGATACCACCGGATGAACTGCCGGAATTTTTGCAGAATCTCACCAAGGCAGATATTCACACCATCACCAAACTTGCTATTCAATTCACCATATTGACAGCGGCCAGGAGTGGAGAAGTCCGAGGGGCAACCTGGAGCGAAATTGACCTTGAAAAAGGTTTATGGGCTATACCAGGTAAACGGATGAAAATGGAAATTCCGCACACAGTCCCACTTGTACCCTCCGCCATTGCCATTCTTAACAGAATGAAAATTCTTTGCGTAGATAAGCAGTTTATTTTTCCCAGCATTCAGGCCCCCGGCAAGCCTTTAAGTGAAAATACTATGCTTTATGCCTTATATCGTATGGGCTACCACTCCAGGGCCACCATGCACGGCTTCCGCGCTCTGTTTTCCACTATTGCCAATGAAGCGGGATTCAACCCCGACGCAATCGAGCGGCAACTTGCTCACCGGGAAAAAAACGCGGTTCGGGCGGCATACCATCGAAGTGAATACTTACCGGAAAGAATGAAAATGATGCAATGGTGGGCGGATCATCTGCGCCACCTGGAGCACGGGGCGGAAATTATACCGATAGGCCGCAAGGAGGTTGCCGGGAAATGACCAAAAGAAAACCAAGTGAATCACAGGATCACTTGCGACTCATTGTGGAGTGGATGGATGAAACTTTTAATAAAAATGACGACTCAAGTCTAATTTTCTTTGAAAATTTCCGTGCCAACAATGAATCATTTAATAAATTTTTCAACAAAAAATACAACGCTTATTTAGTCAAAGAAGGCAAACGGCCACCGGCCAAGATATACCAATTCAAGAAGAAATAAGGAGGCATTTTAATGAACCATAACCACGATAAACAATTCACCGCCACCGATCTACTTAATGATTTAGTCACCAACGGAAGAGCAGAGAAGCAAAACAAATCTATTGAGGAAGTCCTTTTATTAACGCCAGAAATGCTTGTAATTGCAATGGACTACATAATGTCCGAGTTTGATTATAAAAAATCCATGGGAAGTAGTACAGCTATTGGCTTGCGTATCATGGCAGCAGCAACAGTTACACTCATAGAGGCGATTGAGACCATGCCCGATACCGTGGAAATACAGAAAGCAAAGAATAGCGAGACCATGCGCGACTGCCATGAACGTAAAGAATACATCAATAAATCGACACAGAAGGCAATATTACGATTGGTTAAAAAATAAACGATTTTTCAGGGGATAGGGTGACGGCCCGACAAGCCCGGAATGTCCACCAGAAGAAAAACACGGTCAGAGCGGCATACCATCGAAGTGAATACTTGCCGGAAAGAATGAAGATGATGCAGTGGTGGGCGGATCACTTGCGCCAGCCAAAGCATGGGGCAGAAATTATACCGATAGGACGCAAGGCAGATGCAAAGGGGTAAAGCAGGTGGAAAATGTAAAACGACAAAGGAAAAATTAACATGGACATACATGAACGTTCAAAATCAATCAGTGTGCAAATGGACGCTATGCACAGAGAGATGGAAGAAATGAAACAGATGCTGGAAAATTTCTTGATTACCAACGGGATACCTCTTCCTGAAAAAGAGACAAAGCGACCAGCTCTTAGACTGGTATCCTCGCGGCCATTTTGGAAATCAGGCGCGGAAATGCCTCAGCCGTGCAATACCAACTGAAGAAGAGATAACGAATTTTCAGGGGATAGGGTGACGGCCCGACAAGCCCGGATGTCCACCGGGTTTCCCCTGGATTCTTTTTGGACTGCGTAAGGACAAGCGCAATGGAAGAAGACACCCCTTTTATAGACCCTGACTGGTTGCCAAACGGTAGTTTTCCTGAATCAACATCAAAAAAATTATTTATCTATTTCATCACAGAAGTGGAAAACCCCGATGAAGTCATGCACCTTATTCATCAACTTGAATTAAGCTCACGCATCTATGCACAAGAACAGTATTTTAAAGAATTTTCTAAAAGGGAAAGTGCAAAGGAACTGTCAGAAATTTTAGCTGCTGCAAAAAATCTTTCTCAAAAATTAACAAATGCACATGAATATACTCATAGACTAATTAATATTGATGCTGAGAATTTAGCTCTAAATATATATGGCTCCCCGCTCCCGGAACATCAAACGGGCAAGTTTTTAAAAATGGAAATTGATCTTAAGCACACCATTTATGCAATAGAGCATGGCAAAAAATGTGAAATGACTATGGAGTACGAATCAAATAGAACGGCACACCCAGAAGACCATTCTTTTGTTTGTTTGGTGACAAGAAGACTTGAAGGTTTCTTAAAAAAGCCACCCTCGAAAGCACAAATCCATAAAACAATAAGCATTATACTTGATAAAAAAGATGCCTTAAAAAACCAAATTAACTATCCAGTATCATTAGAAAATGAGTGGATTTTGTTTAAGGTAAGAAAATATCTTACAAGTTCATTGAAGGCGCAGGCCACTCAACAAGCACAAGAATATAAGGCACCCACTCAAGCACAAATTTATAAAAAAGTAAGAATCATTCTTGAAGAAATCGCCAACTCAAAAAAAGGCTATGAACTATCTAAAAAGCCATAGTGTTTTATTTTAATTCGTACCGTTTTTTTTGCAAAAAAAAAGATAACATGTTGAAGTAGCGAATGAATTTTTAAAAATTTTGGCAAAATAAAAAAAATAGGGGTATCTTCCCGATTTTATGCAACTTTCAGGGGCTGAGAAATTATTTCTCAGCCCCTTTTTTTATTCAATTTCCTTAAATATCAGTAGCATATATATTCAAAGGTTAATGGATGCATAAAGATCAGTAGAGAACCGCAAGACCATTTTTTAAAAGGAGGAACACTATATGACCAGGAAAGAGATAACAACCAAAATCATTTTCATCAAGGGCGCATTAATGGCCTTGGATTTTGTAGCCAAGGATATAGAAAAACAGCGGTACCGATGGCAAGTAAAGTTGCAATCACTTCGGGGACGGGCGGAACTGATGATAAACCGGGAACAGAAGGAAGCGATGATAGACCGGGAACAGAAGGAAGCGACAAACTAAAGTTTTTTTTAAAAATTCATGGAGGATTAAAAAAATGTCAAAAACATACAACATTGATGCCCTATTGCGATTGCCCGATGTGGAGAATATTTCCGGATACAAGAAATCAAAAATCTATAATTTGATGGCTGAAAATAATTTTCCGCAACCTGTACGCCTGGGAAAAAGAACCGTTCGTTGGAAATCTTCTGAAATAAGCTCCTGGATAAACAACCTGTCCTCTTCTCAAAATACCGGGAAGTGATCCCCATGACCAAGGAACGGCAGCGGCCATGGTCATGGAAGAGATCAGCCCCTCGCGGTTTGGCTTACTGGATATTCCGACAGATAACAGAAAAGGGAAAACAAGAGATGACATCAAGCCCGTTGAACCGAAGAAAGGCCATAGCCCGGCATTGTTTGGACTGTTCAGGTTCTGAATATACCAGCCGTAAAAATTGCCAGCATACAGACTGCCCCCTATATGGCTTCAGAAATACAAAAAGCAGTAAACAGCACAGCCCCTTGTCAACTGTAAGCCACGAAACAGCGACGGAGGCTTGTGCATGAAAAACCGAATACATGAAGCACTGAAGCAATCCCCATACTATACACCAAAAACCAAATCTAACGGCAACACCATTTCCCCCTTGATCTGCACGGAGTGCGGCCTGCCAAGAGCATATGCCTTTGTTAACGAACCATGGTCCATTAATTGCAACCGGGGAGGATGTGGAGCAATCACCAAGACCTTAGAACTGTTTCCAGAATTGCGGCGCAATATTGAAAAAGACTTTCCGGCCACCAAGGCGGATCCAGACAGGCCGGCGCGGGAATATCTCAGCTCACGGGGTTTGGTCAAGATTTTGGATGGTCTTGATTTCCGCTATCTGAAAAACGTTCGCAGTACGGGCAGTGGCGCGGTCATGTTCCCAGTGGGAAAAGATGACAAGGGAAAAGAGGTAATGAATGGCCGGTTGTTTAATCCCCCTGGAGGTGAAGGAAAAACCCACAACATGGGAAGCACTTCCGGGCGGCACTGGCAACACCCTGGATACACCTATAACCCGAATCTGAAAACATATTTCACTGAGGGCATACTTGACTGCCTGTCACTTCTGGAGATGGACATTCAGGCGATTGCCGTTCTTGCATCCGGCCAAGACCCGGCAAAGGTTGACCTATCATCCTTTAAAGAAACGGCACTGGCCTTTGATAATGATGAGGCCGGGCACCAGGCTTGCCAGAAATGGCACAAGGCATACCCTGAAGCGGCTATTGTTTTATGCGATCCGGGCCAGGACTGGAATGACCTTCTTCAATCCGGCCCACTGGACCAGGTTAAAAAGCGGTTTACAGAAAATCTGCCACGCTACCAGATGAACGGGGCATTGGCCCTGGCTGAATCTGCCAAACAATATGCAGAGATTTTTCATGCTTTTCATAAATATACCCCCGGCCTGTTTGAATTTCACGGGTCAACCTACTATGCGGCCCTGAAGGTTCCACGGGGCGGCGATCAACAGCCTTTTGTTGATGTCATACTTTGTTTAAGGGCAGTGGTCCGGGTGGTCAGTTTTATTATTGACCGCTCAAACGCTGCCAATCCTCAATATTTATACAGCCTGGAGGTCAAGCCAAAAAAAGGCCGACCGATTCAAGCCACGGCTACCGGGCAAGACCTGTCAAATTCAAGAAAATTGAATGAATGGTTTTTATCATCAACAAAAACCACCTGGACAGGAGACGCCACGGCGGTACAGGCTTTCTGCACGAAAATAACCGAGAATAAGACTGCACCGGAAGTAAAACAATTGACTGTTACCGGGTATCAGTCAGACACCGGGGCTTATATCTTTCCACAATGGGCGGTTGATTCATCCGGTAAGCTGATAAATCCTGACAAGGGCCTTTTTCAGATAGGTCACAGGCAGTTCTTTCGCGCCCCAGTTCACGGAGAAGGGAAAGACATTACCCCGGCCACAATATCAAAAAAACGGGTACAGGAAATTCACGCCTTAATCCTGGAGGCCTGGGGCCTGAATGGCGCAACGGCCTTTTCATGGGTAGTAGCCGGGTGGTTTGTCAACCAGATCAAAGATGCAGTCAACTACTTTCCTTTTGCGAGTTTTCATGGTGATCCCGCCTCGGGGAAATCAGCACTGGTTCTGTTTCTCAATATGATTCAAGGGAGAGAGGGCGAAGGCTTGCCAATCACCCAGTTAAACAGCAAGAAGGGCCTTGCGCGAACTATCGGCCAGGCTTCCGGCCGGTTCACTGCCCTGCTTGAAGACAGCGAGCGCAACGCCCGGGCTTTTGATTACTCGATTTTGTTAACTGCGTACAACAAAAGCGCCCTGCAGGTACAGGCCGCCTTTACAAATGATATGCAAACCAGAGAGACCCTTTTTCAGGGCAGCCTGCTTTTTTGTCAGAATACCGAGCCTTTCGCGTCAAAACAAGAGAAACAACGGGTTTGTAGCCTGCACTTTCAGGCGGATCAGCTCACCGACACCAGCCGGGCGGCGTATGAAAAAATAATGGCCATTGATAAGAGAGAAGTGGCCGGGATCATCCAGCAGGTTCTTATAAACCGAGTCCACTTCAGCACATGGGATAAAGAATACAAACAAGCCATGAATGATCTTTCCCCCATGGCTGAACAGCGGATACTCCAGAACCACGCCCTGCTTCTCGCATTTCACCGGCTGTTCTGCACTTGCTTTGAGATCCACCAGGACGATACAAACTTTAACCATTTCGTGAAGGAAACATGCCGGACAAAATGCGAAACCTCGGCAATTAGACAAACATCCATTGCCGACCATTTTTTTGAGCTGCTTGATACCATTGACGATAACAATAAGTTTGATTCATACCAAATTGACGACCGCAAAGGACATATTTACGTCAACCTGCCAAAAGTTGAAAATCTCATTAGAAATAAAGGAATAAGCCTGCAGCTTACCGAATCCCTGAGCCAAGCGCTACAAAGGCACCCGGCATACATAAAAAACAGCCACTTACATAGATTCCCTTCCAATCCCCTATTGGATGAAACAGGGCGACCAAAGCCAAAGAGAGCATGGGTTTTCAGCCTGGAATGGTTCCAGAAAGACGCTGAACGGTAAAATATACCAAATTGGCAACAGTGGCAACAGCAAGAAAAACCAATGGCAACAGCGTAACTACTTGACTTTAAAGGATTGTAACAGTGGTAACAGTGGCAACAGCAAAATCACCTTATATAGAAATGAAAATGAGAAATTCAAAACAAGTCCGCGCGTATAGTTTTTTTAGTGTTGCCACTGTTACCACTGTTGCCATATATATAATATATAATAATATTATATAGTTATAAGAAAATGTTCTTAAAATTTGGCAACAGTAAGGGCTATTTTGGCAACAGTAAGCCCCTAATTGGCAACAGCAAACGGGAAATTTTCAGGAAAAAACAAGGTTAAGGCATGGGATTCTTTGACACCATTGAGAGGCTGAAAAATGCAGAAGCAGAGCAACTGCAACCTGAAGAAATCAGCGATCAGGTCAACCAGGGCACCGGAACAAAGCGGCAGCCAGGGACTTGCCAGACAGAGAAGAAGCCAGGCCGAAGCCCGGAACGTTTGTCTTTTTTGCGGCCCTGCCCATTATGCGACGGAAGAAATTTCATTTATGGCAATAACGGCGGTTTTTTTTGCCAGATCTGCCAGCCTGGTATCCGGGGAACACCAGTTGAAGCAGCCGGCCCGGATCGTCAAAAACCAGATCAAGAAGCAGATCTTCAAGTGGGATCAGGAGAGCATGGGCAAAACACCCAGAGGGGTTCCCAGCTTTCAGGGACAGTCAAACACACCACCAAGGAGGGACGAGGTAACTATCAAAAAAAATGATAGCAAAAATGATGGTCCAAAAGTTGCCATATTTGCCAACTTGCCACCGAAATTGAAAATTTACAGCGAGCCAAGCCACGAGCTCGGCAGACCCGTTAGGGGGCTGAGTCCTGGAAAGGACCCGCTAAAAATTCAAGGGAATCAAAAGAGATATAGCCCTTGAAGTCCGTACACGTATTGATTCTTTTTTATATTCCCTACTCATTACAATACAGGGCACGCGGGGAAGAAGAATCTGTCATGACAATGCAATAGATCATCAACTTTAAGATTATTCAGAGTGGTCGTCACTCTGAATATGGAAGCCCTCTTTTCTCTGAAGGGAGGAAGATTAATAATTTTTATAAGGAAAAGTGTTATGCCAACAACAGGACAAGCGCCCAAAATTGAAGCCGAGGAAAGCAAAAGCTATCAACAACAAGAGATAGATTTGTTTCAGAACATCATTACTACAATAGAGACCGCACCAGAAATATTCAGAGCGGTTGATGTCTCGGAAAGATTAAAAGGCCACCAGCAAAGAAAAAATAAGGAGTTGAAAGAATTAAAAGAAAAAAAGAATGAGATCGAAGTTGCAATTGAAAACCTTAAATCTGATTTTGGTTCTGAAGATTCATTCGCTGATTTAAAAAAGCTGGAAGAATATGAAATACAAAGGAAGGCGGTCTTGGTGGCGATCCCCTTAATTGAAGAACAACTTAGTGTTGACTCGAAGTTTTCAAAGGAAGTCAGAAGAAAGGCCGAAGATGCTGAATATACTATCCAGCATGTGTTAAATAAAATCAATGTTCAATTACAAGAAAATATTGACGCAAAGGTTAATGATCTACTACAGACGTTTTCAATGTATAAAGCAGCTGTCGAGAGAGTAAGAACTGAACAAAAACTGATACCTTCAAGGCTATTGGGGTATAAAACCATTAAGAATATTATCCCGGAAGTAAAGGGATTGGAGAAATTGCTTTCTTTTGACAACGCGGCGATGTCCGGGGGTATTCAAATAGGTTTAGCACGCGGCAAGGAAGAAGCCGCGCACCAGCCTGCGGTAGTTGAAAAGCCGATCGAAAATATTTTTGCCCATAGGATATAATATTATTTCAGTTTGATTTTCCAGGTTGATTGATAAAAGCCGGGGCTTAGAGGTATTGAGCCTCGGCTTTTTTTGCCCTACAGTATCCACTTCACTCGTGAAGCTGGAGCGAAGCCATAACAAAGAACCTATGTAGGAAGTGACCAGGGGGACCGTGGCTGTGCCATAACAAAAACCGGGTACCAGAAGTCATGCCCGGGTCATTCTGATGGCAAAGCTCCAGTAAGAGGGCTGAGTTCTTGTACCCGGTCATTCTACCGGCACCGCTCCAGATCCTGGCTCGACTTCTTACCCCTGGTCATTCTGCCCGGCACTGCTCCAGATCCGGGCTCGACTTCTTACCC
>DDWW01000051.1 GCA_002347085.1 Desulfobulbaceae bacterium UBA2276
CACGGCACATTTCTTTAATCAGTCTTTGCCATTGATGTACATGAGGTAACAAACGAAAGGCCATCACAACATCACACTGATTATCCTCAAATGGCAGGTTCAAAGAATCACATGTTATATAGGAAAAACTTCCCTTCTCACAATACTTGTCCAGTCGTGCCCGGCAGGAATCAGCACTCCCGGTCACCGTTACATCGTAGCCATTATCTGCCAACGGCATCGTAAGTTGCGCATGCCCACCCCCCACATCCAGCACAGAGGCACGGGGCAGATCACGCAATAATTCCAGCGTCAGACAGGCCTGAACATCTAAAAAATATTTACCGACAGTACCTGCAAAACGGGATGCGTAATCGTCTGAAGCTGTCTCAATATCAGCGGTTTCTGTTAAATGTCCCAGCAATTATTTGGTGCTCATTATCAAAAGAATGAATCTTAACTATCGAGTTTAAGCCTCTTTACAAACTAAGGGAGAGTAACGATGCAGGACTTCTTCTCTTTCCTCTTCTTTTCTTGCCTCATCCCAGCCAAGGATCTTCCCCATAAAATCAGAGAGTTTGACAAGGAGCTTCCGTTCAGGACAGTCTGCAGTTCCCAGCCCTGTTCGACGGAAAACAATATCTGACAACGTACATGCCATTTCTTCACTAATCAGATAGTTCACTTCAGCCTTCAGCAATTGCGCATCCTTGTCAATCCATATGTCATCATCTTGTTCACCGCGCAGCAACTGAAGGATTTGCAATGCCCGCTGTCCATATTTTTTTTCCAGCATTCCTCGCAATGCAGATTCATTTGCATTCCATTGCCCAGTATGAAAAGAAGATTCGTTCTGTTTTTCTTTGCTCAACACAGATGGCCATTGTTTTTTCAGAAAACCGACAATCTCATGAGCGATATAGGGAGCAGTGGTATACTTTACTCCTTTAACGGAAAGTACCCTGCTGAACTTGCTCTCCTTATGTTCAAAGAAGGTCGAGTTTTTCTCCAATTGGACATTATTCTCTTCCGATTTACCACGCATTGGCAACAAGCCGGCATGAAAAAAAGAGATGTCTTCATATTTCAGTTGAGCTGGAGGGTAGATAGCATTAATTTCATCCACCATCTTCTGGATCATTTCACGTTTGACCTGAAGACAATCCGGGGGCACGCTACTTTCCTCATAATCAGTCCCGATCATGGTATAGCCACGCCATGGGACAAAAAAATAAAGACGCTTCCCCCGTTTTATAAGTGCATCTTTATCTTCGTATTTGCTCTGTCCTTCAAGGGCCACGGCATAGTCTGCAAAAATTTTCTTTCTGGATACTATATTCAAGGCCAGAGTCCATTTTTGTTTTTTGACGATTTCCTGGGGGGCATGAAGACTGTCTTCAAACCAAGGACCTGATGCATTCACGATAAATCTGGTTCTTATTTGACATATCTGCTGGCTGATCTTATCGAGTACAGTCACATGATAGAGATCATCGGCGCCTTTTTCAATTCCTGTTGCTTCCACATAATTAGCAGCCCTGGCGCCATGGTTAACGCTTTGCAGGATATATTCAAGAACCACTCTTTCAGTATTCAGCGCCAGGACATCATACCAGACGGAGGCTCCATGCAGATCTTCTGTCTCAAGATCAGGTATCACCTCCAGGCATTTCTTCTTTGATACGATATGTCCTTTGGGTATATGAAGTCCAGCGGGCAGACCATGATTGCGATCCCATCCTATACAATCGTTGAGAAAAAGCGCTGCCTGCATGACTTTTTTTCCTCGCAAGCCTTTACCGTACAGGGGCATCATACAGGGGAGCGGCTCCACAAGGTAGGGAGCAAGCTGCATCATCTCTCTCCTTGCCGTAATGGAGTGCCGCATTCTCTTGATATTGAGATGTTGAAGATATCTAAGCCCACCGTGTAAAATCTTCAGGCTATTGGCTGACGTTGCACCACAGAAATCATTTTTATCTATAATTGCAGTACGATAACCTGCCATTGTGACATAATAAGCAATCGTGGCCCCATGGACGCCCCCTCCAATAACCAAAACATCGAAAACGTCAGAGCTAAGTTTTTTTATATCACGGATCATCATGGTTTGCTGTCGATACTATTCAGGAGAGGCGGCGCAGCCGAAACTGATTTAAGAAAAACAGTCGATTCTCCTGCAAACAACCAAAAGGGGAAATTGCCACTTTTGGGGCTAACAAGGCACTTTTAAGACATTTCGTCGGAGAATCCCCATAAAGACTATTCTCGTGCAGATAAAAACCAAAACTCCCCACACGTAAGGCTTCACTGGGCAGGGGAAGCGGATCACTACCGGACAAGACAACAACACCTGTCTTGTCGGCCAAGCTAAAGAGATTTGGGGTTGGCCAGAACCGAGGGCGACCGCCGTTATCACCTAAAAAGAAATAACCTTGTTCGTGATCCACCAAAAATTTCCGAATAATATTCCCTCGTTTGCCAAACCATTTTCCCACTCCCCAAGGCAGTACCGGAATCCCACCCAACGCCTTGACCCTGTCAACAGTTTCATGTAACGATAAACCATTGCTGAGACCCTGCTTCATAAAAAGAGCAAGGACTTCTATGTTCTCCATGGTCACCACTTGATGACCAGCAACAACATGAATCTCTTTCTCTGGAAAATCATTACGAAAGACAATAAGAGAGCCCTCCTCTCCCCTGTCAACTGCGGACCATCTTTCTGTTATTTTACCTTGTCGATTTGCAGCAAGTGTTGCCGATAAGTTCTGAAACCAGTTCTCCTTTTTCCCTTCTGTCAGAAGGAGCACATATGATAATGGCTTGTGTACAATTGCATGTTGTTTTGCAACCTCTTGAAAATTATTCAGGGCCGAGTCAAGGAGCAGATCAACATCAAAGCAATCATATACATGGACGTGGGCATCTACAAATATCATTTTCTTCTCAGGTAATTACCTCAAATCCCTTAATTTATTCCTACCAGGTTCGAAGAAATATGGAAAATCCATTTTTAGAGCTATTTTATAGAGAATAATGGGTGCAGCCAGCCCTGCACCCATGCCAATAATCATATGAACCAGTGGATTCTGTATATGCAAATAATTCCAAAGGACTATTCTTGCACCCACTCCAGCTAACATANNAATCTGGAGGGAGTAGATACCAAGAATTTGTACTATTTGACAATACTTTCTCCTGGCAAGATATTGAGCAAGGCCAACACAAAAGGTTATCCCGAGAACAGCGAGGAATAAAAAATAAAATGGATGCAGGCCATTTGTTAAACGAGTGGGCTCTATTCGATTTTCAAAAATATAATATCCAGCTCCCAACAAAACAGAAAAAAGAACAACAGTAGCCCATGGCGGCATGGTATATTTTTCCAGATCTCCAAGATATTTTTTTATCAATACAGCGGATACAAAAAAAATAAATCCGGTAGAAAATCCATGCAAAGCCAGTATCTCTGTATTGATGGGAAAATAAAAAAACAGACAAGCACTGACTATCATTGCTGCTGAAGCGAATTCACCCAGCTTGTGCAATAATACATACGCAACATACATCCAAAGAAGGGAATACAAATACCAGAACTGCGCCAAAGGAAGATAAGGGATTGCCCAGATATCGGAAACAGTGACGCCTCTCAGGGAATGTTCTGAAAACAATAACTCGCTACCTGCCTGGACAAAGGACCATATCAGGTAAGGATAGACAAGAATTTTGACTTTACTGCCAATAAACTCCCTGGTTCCTCGTTTATTGTAACTCTGCTCAACCAGCAATCCCGCGAGAAAAAAGAAAAAGGGCATATGGAAGCTGTAGACGATACTGTCTGAAAGAAGAAAGAAATGTTCCTGAATATGAAGATCTGCATGGTAGCCGCTACTTAAGAGATGAGCATAAACAACCAGAATAATCCCAATGCCCTTTCCGTAATCCACCCAATCTGTTCTTTGTGCCATGGCAATAGATAGTCTATGGATGGGAATTTATTATCTCAACGCCTTACAATTTCAATTCTATCAAGTTGCAGGCTTGCCTTGCCGGTAAATTCCACGTGAAAGCTGAGCTCTTCGTCACGAGTTAATTCAAACTCAACTTCAACTCCTGTGAATAAAGTTTCGTTGAGTTCCATAACAGGAACATTACGTTGAGAGAAAATGGTCGCGTTCTGTTCATCAGTCACTGATAATACTGCAGCAACATCAGTTTTATTAAAATTTATCGTTTTTTTTGTTCGCAGATAAAAACGCGCTCTATAGTGTCCTTTGCTGTATATTCTATTGGGGCCATAGACTAAATCTCCTTTTTTACTTTTCCCGACAATGGCTTCAATAACTTTTCCGGCAGAGGCCTCTTTTTCAAGCACCAACTGCCCGGTGTCGCCAACCATCTTTACAGCTTCGAGAGAGTAGAGCGGCGCATCGTTATTTGCTTTGTAGACGGCTACTTGTTCAACGCGCACATCTCCCTTTCCATAATAGAAAACCCGGAACTCCAGCTTAGCTTTCTCGGCAAGAGAGAATTCGAGAGACACTTTCCTATAAAGCTTACTCCCTTTCTCCCCTTTTAATCCTGTCTGAACAAGAACGACCTGATCTCCTTGCTCTGTAACACTGGCCACCTCTATCCTGGCAATATCCTCTTCGGTACTTGCATCCGTATTGATGGTGAAATAACAACGATACTCCCCTGGTGAATAAACATCATATGGCCCATACACTAAAAAGCCCGGCTTATTTTCCCCTTCAATTGCCTGGAAGACCTGCTTGCCAATTGCTTTATCCTCTGTAACCTTTCCTGTTAGCTGATGCAGACGACTGTGCATACCATAAAAATATGGCATTTCATACCAGGTAGACTGCTCAGTATCACTCTCAACAATCTCCTTACTTTTAAGTCGAAAAAGGTACAAATTATCGTTTTTGATCTCAACTTTTTTCAAGTGAAAGGAATTTTGGATATCAACGAATTCCAGATATGGAGAATTTTTCAGGCGCCTGACCGTTGTTAACGGAGCAAAGGGACTGACTTTCTCCAGGAAAATGTCTCTATTGTCATGGACGGTAATGAATTTCACGCCAAGTTGCCGCAGGAGGTCATATTGCTGCCTGTCAAGCTTGCCCTGATTTATAGCGGCCAATGGTTCAAAGACCGTGTCGATATAATCGCTGAGAACCATTGGACTACAACCGTTCACCCGTGGTACTCTGTCAAGCATAATATAGTGCTGATACAGTGATGATTGATGAGAATCCCCTGGCCAGAGAGGAATTTCCAGCAACAGGCCATCCCCTCTGTTCTCCTTTACATAGGTATAAATATCCTGCCCAGTATCAAGTATTGTAATACCCATTGGTTTCAAAATATTATAATCTTTGAGCTGTAACCCGGTAGCCGCTAAAACAAACAAGATGACCACACCAAGAGAAACACGTCTGATGCAACGTTGTTGAATACTCTTCACAACAAAACCAACCACGATGGCCAAGGCAAACAACACTAATGTAATGATACGATCAGAAACCCTCGGATAATTGAAAAAAGGGAAATAATGGTAAAGGAGGATATAGAGTGAAGACTTACCAAATGCCAATCCTAAGGCAAGGATATAACAACAAAATGCAACAACAAAGTAAAAAATGGCTATCAGCTCGGATTCTTTGCCAAATTTTTCATATTGTCTGTTAAAAAAAAGAGACCAAAGTAGCGCAAGAAAAAATAAGCCCCCCAGAACAGCAGGCACGATTCCAACATAGACATTGCTTATTGGCAAAAACAGGTCAGAAAGACGTGATGAAAATAATGCAACATCCTCTAAGGTTCTTCCTTTACCGGCTATTGTAGAAGCAACCTTGTCGACCTTGGCCAATGCTATCCAGGCAACGATACCACCCATAGAGATGATCACAGGAATAACCGGCCATAATGTATTTTTTCTGGCAATGAGGCCATCAATCAGAATTTTCACTATGGAGAGCAGATATCGTCTGAGTAAAAAAAGTTTTGTAGCGACAACTAACACCGCAACTGAAACAATAATGATTGCAGTATCGATAGGCCTGTGGATACGGGGCAACAGGGAAAGAGGAATGAGAAGATACAGAGGCAGCAATGATCCGGCCTCGACCGCGAAGCTCCTGCGAAAGTCCAAAGGCGATAAGCGTTGAGAGAGCGAAGCAAAGCAAAGAGCAATCAGTACCGGGATGAACGGATAAATGACCAATACCCACCAGATCAACGGACTAAAAAACGGTTCTTGATCACGATAAGAGAAAAGAACCTGAGTATAAAAAATTGCCGCAACCCCTGCACCCCATAAAACTATGAAAGAATGAGGAATAGACCAGGATAACGGCCCCTTGGCACCATCTTGGGCTGGTGAAGCCTGACAAACGGGAAACAAAGCGACAATACGAACGGGAATATACATTCCCAAAAACACACATATATAATAGATAAGATGCGGCTCAAGCATGGAGAGACCGATCAAGCCGAAGCTGGACAGAAAGCCATATCTTATTTTTTTTGACCGAATTCCCTTCTCCAGAAAAAAGAGAATAAATGGATAACAGAAATACAGAAAGCCATACCCGTGACCTGCGATGAGACCGTTAATACGACTGGGAGCAAAAGTAAATATTATGGCACTTAACAGCGCCCCTACCCGACTACCGCTATAAAGCCGAACGAGGAGATACATAAAAAGTCCAGCGAGCACATAAGAACTGAGAATAGTGCAGTTATAGGCAGCTATATCCCCCAAAGGACTGAACAGCATATACAGGAAAGCCAGAGGAATAGTGTTAAGCCCTGAAGTTTCATGGGCCATGAGCATATTGAACTCATAGGGATTTGTATTAAATGGAATTACCCCCATGAAATTTTCTTTCACCAGCCAGAACCAATATAAAAGCTGAATCTGGTCTCCAGACCTGTTCCAGGTATCTACTCCCCCAAAAAGGGAGTAAGGAATTCCTGTATCAAAATGAAGTATCAGGGGATAGGTTGAGATGACGGCCAGGGCCAGCATCAACAAAGCAATTCCCGGTAGTTCCCACCATTTCTTAGCCATTCATTCCCCTGACCAGTGCATCAAGTTGCGGTTGGATTGCCTCGGGTAAAAATGCTTTCCTTCTTCGTTTTTGTCCTGAAAGAATTCTGGCGCGCACATCAGGATCATGCATAAGGAGTCTTGCGGCCACCGCCAGTTCTTTAAGATTCTGTTTATCGGTAAAAAGAAGCCCCCCTTCACCCAGTGTCTCGGGAATTGCAGAACTTTTATACGCCAACACCGGGATATCAAACCACATGGCCTCTACCAGTGGCACGCCAAACCCCTCATGTTCACTCATAGACCAGAAAAGATCGGCACATCGGTAGCATGAGTGAAGGATATTGTCTGTAACCTTCCCGGCAAACAGCACATCACCTTCAAGGCCTCGCAAACGAACCTGCTCTTTCAATGATTGGTAATAACTTTCTTTTTCGATAAAACCACCCACCAATATCAGCCGGCAATTGCCGTACATGGAAAAGTATTCGGCAAAGGCATTAACTAAATCGTGCTGGCACTTATTAGCTACCAAGCGTCCGACAAAGAGGATATTATCTTTGCCATCCTGAAGCCTCATCATCATATTGGGTTCAGCCGGAATGTTCCATTTTTCAGGGGCAACACAGATGGGCAATACAGAGGGGGAAATAAAACCACTTTCTTCCAGATCACGACAGTTAAAACGCGAATCACCGGCACTGACAGGAAAGTTGGGGGCCAGCCTGCTCAAATCCTTGAGCCCCTGTTCAAGTTTCACCGCCAGTTGCGGATCCGCATCACGAACCAACTCTGGCGGGGTAATATTATGATAGATCAGACTTTTGGGACCTGGATGATTAACGACAAAATCAGTGAGGCCGGCGCCAATGGAATGATGGTAGATAAGCCCGACATTCGCCTTTATCCCCTTTCCGTCCTTGAACAGCCGGGCTTCATGGGTCATTGAGGGGTCGATCTGCTCTGTAAAAATCTCCGATTTATAACCTTGTTTCTTCAGCAGATCACGAATGATCATGGTCTGATTACTGATCGCATCTCCATAGGCAAAACCAGGAACCAACTGATGGATTGAACGCAGACCTGTCCGCGATTGCCCTTTTCCCGCTGATGCATCTGAAGAATGTAACCCCAGTACCTTCTCGTAGCGGTCAATCACCACATCCCATTCCGCATACTGGCGGGCATATTCCCTGCCTTTTTCCCCCAGCTCGCACAATTCACTCTCTCCCATACGGCTGATCACGTCGAAGAGTTGCGCCCACTCCTCACAACTCGTTGCCAGCACTCCCCCGCCTGCCGCATCCACGGCCATGGCTGTTGCAAGACACTCAGCATGGACAGCCACAGGTCGGTTGTAAAACCAGGCCTCCATAATGACGCGTGAATAACTTTCATTTCTGCTTGGCTGGAACAGAGCTGTACAATGGGAAAGCAGGGCCTCTTTATCAAGTTCTGAAACAAGCCCCAGATCATAGATTCCCTGCACAGAAACACCAAACTTTTCCTCACCGGGGCCTGCGATTACGAGCTTTAACCTGCCATCCGGATGACTTTTGCGATATTTTTGATATGCCTCGACCAGCAGTGCCGTATTTTTTGTTTTATCTCGGCGGCCCAGACACAACACATATCTTTCTTCTTCCAGATCAAGTCCTGCAACTTGCCTTGGCAATTCCTGGTGAGTCAGATCAAAACTTTCGACCCCAACGCCGACGACCTCTCCCTTTCTGTCAATCCCCGGCCCGAATAGAGTATGGGCCAAACGCTCCTCCCCCAGTGAATTATAGAGGATACCACGACACCCTCGCATAATATTTTCAACTTCGGGCAGATAGGCATAAACTTCATCATGGAGACATGGCTGCAGGAAGGATTTTTCAGCAACATGGGGAAGGCCTTTCAGAATAATCCCGTAAAGATAGGGAAGAAAGACAAAGGCGTGATATCTGTTTTTATGCCATTTCAAATAGCGTTCCAAGGCTAGGGAGTTGATATTTTCAGCGACAAACAACTCGCCAGTCCCAAAGGTAAAGGGATTAATGCCGGGTTTTAAGTTTTCCGGAGGAATCGCCAGGGCATGACTATTGGCATGATTAAAGTGATCGCCATTCCGCTTATCAACCTTGAACCTACGCACGAGAAGCCCGCCGGATTTTCGGGCTCCGGCCGGAAGATGGTTGGTAGACCAGTCTTCAAGGAAGGAAGCGCAACAGGTCGTCAGGACTTCAATCGCATGACCTCGTTTGGCCAGACGGTTGGACACCTGCCAGGCCAGCTGTTCGGCCCCGCCTTTCAGGTTTTCGCCAAACCAGGGAATAACAAAGGCGACTGGCTTCATGCCTTGTAGCCGAGAACCGTATAATCCCGGGCGCAGGAGAAGACCTCGTTCAGGCGAGCGGCAAGTTGGGGCGCCTCATCTTCAGGAAGGCGCTGTTCACCTTCATGGGGATGCAGGAACAAAAGTTCAACCCTGCAAAACCCCCGATATTCCATCAAAAACTGATGGGTCTCTGGGTAGAGAGGACGAAGATGGGTCGGATCGGCCCAGAAATTACAACTGCCCACCAGAAGATTCCTGGGGTTTGGCGTCTCAAAAAGGGCGATGCCGCCCGGTTTCAAAACCCTGACACTCTCATCAAACAGGGCGATTCTCTCGTTGAAACCGAGGTGTTCAATCAGATGAAAGGAGGTGATCGCCCCCAGACTGTTGTCAGGCAGAGATCGCAGATAACTGAGGGCGTCATTCTCCACGACCTCAAAACCCCTTTCCCGACACTCCTGCACCAGGACATGATTCAAATCCAGCCCCCTTGCAGACAAGCCCTCATCCTGCATAATTCCAAGCCACTCACCGCGGCCGCAGCCTATATCCAGAATTTCACGTCCTGATGCGCCGGCCCCGGTTGCGCGAATCAAGGGGAGATATTCCAGTAATCGATCTCGGATCTCTTCACGGGTTCCCCGAAACTGATTTTCAAAGGCAAGATAGAGAGGATCAAGGATATCTAGATCAGTCAATCGATGTCCGCTGGACTCCGGGCTGCCGTTATCCTCCACCACCTGCCGCCGCAACTCTTCCAAAAGAATGGATGTCCTTCTTTCCTGAACGACAAGTCCTGTCTTGAGGTAGTCGACAAGGGCTGCTTTCTCGCGAAGCAGTCTCTCCATCTGCTCCATGCGCCGGGACACCTGCTGTTCAAAGAGAGCTGTCTGGCGATTCATATCGCGAATGCCATCAAGGGTAATGCGAAAACAATGCAGGAGGGCGCTATTAAAATTTCTCTGCGGAATTGTGATTACTCGTCCGAGAAAAACAGTTACCTTCCCCAGAAATCTGGCAATTTTCCGTATAATGCCACGGTAATGGAGCATGGAGGTGACCTCAGCCCCGGCATTGACATTCTGCTCAGCAACATTCAAGGTGGAACTCAGTTGGCCCCAGGAGTAAGGATCGTTGATTGCAAGTTCCTCAGGAACAACCCTGTTCTGCCCCCCGGCAACACTCTTTTGTTGCCGTTTCAACTCCAATCCAATTCTTTCAAGCAACTGGGCTATATCAATTTCTGGATTTTTAGTTTCTAACATGGACCGATCCTCTCAAACTTTGGCGGGATATCTGCTGATATCTTCCGTATCTTCTCAAATTACTCTTATTCAAATGCACCAACATTGTCCCTACTTTTCCTGATTATCGCAACTTCGACAGGCAAGGCAACCACCCCAACAAAAGGGGGTTCTTCTCCAGCTATGATCTGCAGGGCAAGACACCTATCCCACCAATCACAATTCCCCTCCAGATGAGACTCACCAGCATGGACGGCAACACAAATAGAATAATTTCCCGGGCCTATATTCAAGGGGAGGGTAAAAGCCACGTCAAGGCTGTCACCACCATTCACCTTAATATCACTATGACCAAGGTGTGCTGTATTGGTTCCGTACACATCATTGCCCATTCTGTCACGCAGGAGAATCCCCACTGTGGGTTTATCCATATCATTATAAAAATCTACGGCACAACGCAGTACCACTTTCTCTCCAACCAAAAAAGAACGTCCTGACCTGCCATCTATTTTTGTAATATCCACCTGCGTGATTCTGGCCGTCCCGTTTCCGGACCGGGTTGAGATACGCCCACCTTCCCCCTCAACCTGCCTGATTTTCTCATCATTTTCTTTTCTGGCTATAACCGAGTTATAATAATCAAGTACACTATCTGGAGCACCATCTTTGACAATGGCCCCACCATCCAGGAGAATTGCCCGATCACATAAGGATTTCACTGCCCCGGGATCGTGGGAGACAAAGAGCAGGGTGGTTCCTTGGTCACGATACTCACGAATACGACTGATACATTTATGCTGGAAATAGGCATCACCCACAGATAACGCCTCATCAACTATCAGAATTTCAGGACGAACAACTGTGGCGGCACTGAAGGCCAAACGCACCTGCATACCGGTAGAGTAGACTCTGACGGGTTGATCCAGATAGTCACCAAGTTCTGAGAACTGCCGTATATTCTCGATAAGATCGTGGGCATCTTCGCTGCTATAGCCCATCATCTGGCAGGTCATCAGGGCATTAACACGACCGGTAAAATCCTGATGAAATCCCATACCCAGCTCAAGTAAGGCAGCAACACGACCATGGATCTCGATATTGCCTTCACTGGGAACCGAAGTCCTGGTTAATAATTTCAACAATGTTGATTTGCCGGCCCCGTTGACCCCAATCACCCCTAGAGATTCCCCTGCATTCAGTTCAAAACTGAGGTTTCGCAAAATCCAGAAAGCCTGGTGCCCCTGATACCCTCCCAAACTGAGCCATTCTCTGAGACGAGCCCAACGATTCGGGTAACGCTTATACTTTTTCCCGAGATTATTGACGACAATACGACCACTCACAGCTCATCCACCATCTCATCCGCCAGTCGATGAAACACCAAAAAACCACCGACCAAAGCAATGAGGGCCCCAAGAAAATGGAGCTTAAAGTGCATAAGATCGGGCCATGTTCCATGCAGTATAATCATTTGGTAGGCTTGGACAAAAGAAGTCATCGGATTAAAAGGAATAATCCTTTGCGCCTCTTCCGGCACCATGGTCAACGCATACACAAGGGGAGTAAACCAAAACCAGAACTGTATGATGACATTAACAAATTGGCCTATATCACGGAAAAAGACATTCATGCTGCCAAGCATAACACCAACGCCGACCACAAACATCTGCTGCATAACAAGCAGTGGAATGTAACCAAGCACAACCCAGCCCGGAAACCGACCGGTAAGCAATAAAAATGTAAGAAAAAGACTGAAGATTATCAGAAAATTGATAGTCGCAGAGCAGAGGGCGATAACAGGGAGCGTTATCCTGGGAAAACTGACTTTTTTCAGAAGTGCGGCCTGTTCAATAAAGATATTAGGAAAGCGGCTCAGGAGTTCAACGAAAAAAAGCCAAGGCAGCAGTCCGGCACAGACAAAAAGACCATAAGCCATTGAATCGTCAATCCCCGGTAATTTTGCACGCATGACCCGGGAAAAAATCACCGTATAGATTAAAATCATCGCCAGAGGGTTCAGGATAGACCAGATGCTACCAAGAAGTGAGCCCATATAGCGGCTACGAAATTCCCTGGCAACCATACTCAAGACAAACCCTCTATACTGGTACAGAGCAATAAAACGACCTTTAAAATCACCCATAGTATATCAGGAAAAAGATCGAATAACGAATGTCAAGAGAATGGCAACTCGGCAAGCATGACTCATATTCATTATACTATACTCTCTATACACGCTTCCACCATCATTGTCGCCACTTCCTTCATTCCATATTTGGCCTTCCAGCCCAACTCTCTTTCTGCCTTACCCGGATCTGCCAGGGAAATCTTGATATCGGTTGGGCGCAACAGATCCGGATTCAACTCGACATGATCCTGCCAATTGAGTCCCAGAGAAGAGAAGACGGTTTCCACCATCTCTTCCAGGCTATACGTTTTTCCGGTGGCCACGATATAATCATCGGCCTGATCCTGCTGCAACATCAGCCACATGGCTTCAACATACTCCGGCGCCCATCCCCAGTCACGCATAACCGAGATATTCCCAAGTTTCATTTTTTCCTGTAAACCCGCCTTGATCTGACAGGCCTCCCGGACGATTTTCTGGGTAACAAAGCGCTCCGGCCGGAGGGGTGATTCATGGTTAAACAACAGACCGGAACAGGCGAAAAGGCCATACGCCTCACGATAGTTGGCTACCTGCCAGAAGGCTGCGGCTTTTGCCACCGCATACGGGCTGCGGGGACGGAACGGAGTTTCTTCATCCGCCCGTTTCCCATCTGTATTGCCAAAACACTCGCTTGAACAGGCATTGTAGAAGCGTACAGGCATATCCTGTATGCGTATCGCCTCCAACAGATTCAATGTTCCTATACCGATACTCTCGAAGGTCTCCACAGGCTGACTAAATGAAAGACCGACAGAACTTTGTCCCGCCAGATTATAGATCTCATCCGGCTCCACCTTTTTCAACACCTGCAGCACACTACGAAAATCATTAGAGGAAACAGATTCAGTCTGGATCTGTCCCTTTATTCCCAGATGATCAAGATTGGCAAAGGAAGACATCTGGGCATCACGCGATGACCCTACCACTTGATATCCTTTGTTCAGAAGCAGTCTGGATAAATAGGCTCCATCCTGACCCGAGACCCCTAAAATCAGAGCTGTTTTATTCATAATAGGAGTTAATTCTGAATCCTTCATTCCGACAAAGCTCGTCCCTGCGCGCCTCATCCATGTCATGGTGTATCATCTCGGCAACCAACTCCTTAAAAGTAATCTTTGGTACCCATCCCAATTTTTCCTTGGCCTTTGTGGCATCCCCCAGCAGGGTTTCCACTTCCGTTGGACGGAAATAGCGAGGATCAACCCGAACGATGACGTCACCTGGCTTTACATGAAGGCTTGCATCAAATGCATTATTCTCGGAACGAGTAACCTGGTCAACAATACCCTGCTCCTCCAGCCCGCTTCCCTGCCATTTTATACTGATACCCAGTTCACTGGCGGCAGCACCAACAAAATCACGAACAGAGTATTGCTTACCCGTAGCAATGACAAAATCTTCAGGCACCTCCTGTTGGAGCATCAACCATTGCATTTCGACATAGTCTTTAGCATGGCCCCAGTCACGCTTGGCGTCAAGATTTCCGAGATGAACACATTTTTTCAGGCCAAGCACGATCCGACTTAAGGCACGGGTAATCTTTCTAGTGACAAATGTTTCGCCACGAACAGGAGATTCATGGTTGAAAAGGATCCCATTACAGGCATAAATTCCATAGGCCTCACGATAATTCACGGTAATCCAATAGGCATATAACTTGGCTACGGCATAAGGGGAACGGGGATAGAAAGGAGTTGTCTCGGTCTGAGGAGTTTCCTGTACTTTTCCAAACAACTCAGAGGTCGAAGCCTGATAATACCTTGTTTTTTCAGAAAGCCCGATGGTGCGGATCGCTTCCAGGATCCTCAAGGCTCCAAGTGCGTCAGAATTGGCCGTGTACTCCGGCTCTTCAAAAGAGACCGCGACATGAGACTGAGCTGCCAGATTATACACCTCATCAGGCTGAACCTTTTGGAGGATATGAATCAAGCTACTCGAATCCGTCATATCTCCATGATGCAGGACAAACTGCCGCTGTTTTTCATGTGGCCCCTGATACAGGTGGTCAATTCTGTCTGTATTAAAGAGAGAGGTACGACGTTTGATACCATGTACTTCGTACCCCTTGTTCAACAGAAATTCAGAAAGATAAGCACCGTCTTGACCAGTGACACCGGTAATTAAAGCTTTTTTCGTCATGTTAACATCCTTTTGCAGAAAGCGAGCATTACGACTCACATATTGATATTGAAGATAAAAGTATAATCTATACACAAGAACTAGACAGTTATCAATCCACTATACACAAAACGGCAAAAAAGTCCGCCTACACCTCAGCCATCTCGGTCGAATACTTGCTATATGTATCTTGAATACCGTCCGACAAAGAGATAGTTGGTTGCCAGCCTAAAGCGCTTATCCTGCTTACATCAAGCAGTTTTTGCGGGGTGCCATCCGGTTTTGTTTCATCCCAGGTGATCTTACCGGTGAAACCGATAATCCCGCGTATCTTCAGGGCAAGTTCCTGGATGGTGATATCCTTTCCATATCCAATATTTATTAAAGGCACGCCATCTGAAGGAAACGAGGAAAACAGGGTATCTTTTTCCAATGACAGTAAAAAAACAACAGCATCGGCCAGATCGTCACAGTGCAAAAACTCCCGACGCGGTGTACCGGTACCCCAGAGCACGACCTCTTTTCGACCGTCATTTTTTGCATCATGCATTTTACGAATCAGGGCCGGCAACACATGGGAATTCTGCAAGCCATAATGATCCCCGGTTCCGTACAAATTAGTCGGCATAACGGCAAAATAGCTGGTTCCGTGCTGACGATTATACGCCTCACACATCTTGATTCCGGCAATCTTGGCAATTGCATACGGTTCATTGGTTGGTTCAAGAGGTCCAGTAAGAAGATATTCCTCCTTCATCGGCTGCGGGGCAAGCTTAGGATAAATACAGGAGCTTCCGAGAAATAACAGCTGTTGCACACCGGCCTGCCATGCCTCATGAATGACATTGTTCTGGATTGCCATATTTTGATAAATAAAGTCTGCGGGAAAGCTCGCGTTTGCGAGAATCCCTCCCACCCTGGCAGCGGCAAGGATGACACAATCGATTTGTTCCAGCTGGAAAAAAGAACGAACCGCCCTCTGGTCCAGAAGATCCAATTCGGCATGAGAACGAATCACCAGGTTTTCAAAACCCAGCCGTCTCAACCGACTCATAATGGCTGAACCCACCATGCCAGTATGACCAGCTATATATATTTTCGAACCAGGCAGAATAAACGACATAATATTTTTCAATCCCTTCTTTTACTGCCACCTACATATATCTCGGCTCGCTGACAGCTACTCCAAGAACTCTTGTGTCATTACCCATTTTCTCATACGTTGGCACCCATGTTCGTGACAGGCGCAACTGTAGGGTATTGGTCGTATGATCGTTACCGGCAGGCACAAAATACGTTCTTGTTACTTTCTGTCCATCCGAGAATGTATATCTGTCAATGGCCAGCCCATTCAGCATGACATCCATGATTACAGGCTGTTTATCTAAACGAGGAGCATGGCAGATAAAATCAAATTTTACTGCTCCTGAACCGCTTAACACGATCTCCGCGTTCCTGCCGCTCCAACGAAAATAGCCATCCTTCCCCCAGTCTTCTCTCTGGTAAAACCCACTGTAGCGTTCCACCTCACGCTCTTTATCATACCTCAATAATCCGTATCGCTCGGCAAGTCGGCGGGATTGCAGGTTGTCTCCATAGGCAATTCCCCCAATCATGACAGCGACAAAAAGGACAACAACCGCATATTTTCCATTTCTAACCAACCTCTTCTGATCAACCAACATCGCATAACCGATAATTAGAAAAAACAGGAACCAGTTAGATGCCACATATATCATGGATTGGGCAAAACCATACAAATGAAACGCACCCAAAGATCCCAGCAAAATAAAACTTTGTTGATTCCTGTTTGTCACTCCATCTCGATAAAGCAAAAGAGCGACATAACCTACCAAGGTCAGCCAGACAAGCAAACCAATTCCACCATTATTCACGACGAGCTGGACATACAGATTATGAGCATCATCCCAATTACCGCCCGTCTGTCGCTGCCTGGCAAACCGTGATTCAGGGATCGTGCCCATCATTTCTTGATGCCTACGATATCCTTCATATCCCATACCATATAAAGGGTTTTCACTCACCAAGGCAAGAGCTTCCTGCCAGATCTTGAATCGTAGCTCCTTCGAATCGGCGATATTATATATTCGATGCAGGATATACCCGGTCTGTGAGATATATTTATCATTATTATTGACAGAACGGCTTTGAGCAACCACTAAAAAAACTGATCCTCCTATCAAACCGGCAACGAGTACGCCCAGCCCAATTTTCCTGCAACTCCTACTTATTTCCGGCCAAGTTATTCTTTGGTCATCTTTCCCATGATAAAACAGGAGAACCGTAAGATAGCAGAAGGGAACGACACAAGCAAAAGCAAGCCAACTCATGCGCGACCCAGTCAATAACAGGCTTGCCCCAACCAGAGCAAGGGTCGCAGACAGGACAAGCAACCGGGTGCTCAGACCAGTAATCCTGCCGAGCAAGAGCAAAACAAAAGGAGTGCAAACAATGACATACTCGGCAAACCACCCTGGGTTTCCAAAAACAGAGTGAAGCCGCCCCACTTCAGAACCAGTAAGGAAATTCGGCCTGTACCATGCCAATGAAATAATTTCAAAGTGATGCAACAGGCCAAGCAGACACACCGCAACTACACTAAGGGCGCAACCAGTAAATAAACGCCTGTACAGGACGACAGCAGCAGGATTTTTGGCCAGCAAGAAGACCACGATGCCAAATAATACCAGCCTGTTTCCTGCCGCAATACTATACAGGGGATTCTCCGGCGTGGCCCAAAACACGGCATTGCTGAAATCAAAGACTCCCCACAGGGAAAGTGTACCCATAATAGAGGATATCGGCAGCAGCAACAGAGACAAAAGTGCTAATACTATAAATCCGCCAAGCAAAGAGACCACCCTGCCTGCATTTTCTAAAGACCTTTGATCCAGATTTCTTTCAAAAAGAAGAAGGCATCCCAAGTAAGAGATAGAAAACTCAAAAATACAATTATACAGCGTGTACGACTGAAAACCATATAACGGCAGCGATAAGCCCAGAAAAAGACAAAGTAGTTTCAGGAAACCAGGGCGAAACCTAACCGTCAAGGCGATGACAGCTCCAACCAAGAGTAAAACAGAAAAGAGAGAACTGTGATTATGCAGGGCATTGAACCTCATTGCAAGATTCAACAACAGAAAAACGGCAGCAAAAATACCGATTGTACGCCTTACTACCATACTCCTTTCCCTCCAAAACCTATTAAATACTCCAACAATCGTCCAGTCCATCGGCCAGAAGCAACAAAAAGGAGCCCACTCAAAACAGAGAGGCGCCCTTGTTGCTACAACTGTTTACGGTACACAGACGCATCTCTGGATCTGGCCCACCAAGACCTGTGCATACTCAAGAAAGAAATCAACCATTGCGGCAACGACTGAAAGTTGCGCCCTAATTTATAGCCAAGAAGCTTGAGAATCACTCTCCAGAAAAAAATTGGCAACAACGCCTTTTTGCCTCCATTCATGAGGCATGATACGCCGGATTTGACATACTGCCAACCTCTTCCCTCAGCGCGTCCATACGTTTCAAGCAGCCATCTTTCCGTGACATGCAGCACCCCAATGTCAAATGAACGCCGAAACTCCTGCATACAGGTATAATTATGGGAGTGAAAAACTATCGCATCAGCCACATAGGCAACTTTATATCCTTGCATCAACAAACGGCCAACCGCACAGGTATCCTCGCCAAAGATCAAGCCGCTCTTAAAATACCCGACCTCGGCAAGATCCGTCTTACGATAGGCCGCAAACGAATTTGAGGCAAAAACGGTTTGAAACCCAAATCGCTCTCGATCAGCAAAACTACGAACACCAGCTTGCGGTGGATAATTAAAAGAACGCAGATGCGCGGCAAGGACCGTGGCATCACAATTTGGCAACTGACGGCCATAGGTGACGGCAATCGTCTCATCTGACAGTAAAGGCTCAATCAGTTTTGCCAGCGCATCCGTGGAGGCAGGAACAGCATCCTGAGTGAGAAAAATCAGGATATCACCCCGTGCTTTCTTTGATATCCAGCTTCTTGTTCCCCCATGATCAAATTCCTCATGGGGAATAACCACCACTTCAGCGCCAAACTCTTTGGCAATTGCAACCGTTTCATCCTCTGAAGAAGAATCCACTATCAATAACTCATGGAGAAGAACAGTCTGCCGGGATAATATACAAAGCAAATCTCGTATACCTGCAGCTCCATTCCAGGTTGGCACTATGACTGACAGCAAGGGTTTATTATGGGAGACACAAGAAAAGGACATGAGATTATTCATTGCAAGGCATCAGGGGCCACCACTCATTTCAAACCTGTTTACCCTGTAATTCAACATGAATTTTCAGGAGGGTTCAGAAATCTCATGTTGATCGCCACATTTCTCATATCTCATATGAGGATGGGCGTAAAATAAACGAAAAATCAGGAAAAAGAAGAGGCGGTTATCTCGATCACCTCAAACTCGCGGGTTCCGCCCGGGGTTTTGGCGATTACATCATCTCCCACCTCTTTACCAAGGATACTCTTACCCAGCGGTGAAAACACGGAGATAGAGCCTTTCTTCACATCCGCCTCTTCCGTACCCAGAAGCTGATACCTGACCTGATCGTCTGTCTCCATATCCAGTAAGGTCACTACTGTCCCAAAGACCACCCGTCCTGTCGGCACTTCCTTGCAGTCAATCACCTCGGCGCGCCCCAGTTTATCCTTGAGCTCCATGATCCGCCCTTCGATATGGCCCTGTCGCTCTTTGGCCGCGTGATATTCGGCATTCTCCTTCAGATCACCATGGGCTCGGGCAACCTCGATTGCCTTGACCACATCAAGACGATCCACCTTTTCAAGACGCTGGAGCTCGCTACGAAGTCTCTGATAGCCTTGAGTTGACATTGGTACTCGTTCAACCATTCTTTCCTCCTGTTACAATAAAAAAAAACCTGCAACGTGTGAACAAGTGCCACAACAATCTGCAGGGGAATCAATATTTAGAGGCCGTTACTGAAAAGAGCAAGGCTCTTTTCAGTAACGGCCTCTTATGCAACGTCAAATAAACAGCAATCTTTACCGCTGTTTATTTGCGTGGCCTTTGGCAGACTTATATCCACCGAAGATCATACAAGAGAGCCCTTATGAAATAACATGGCCCTTGCTAACTATTTCGTTACGGCTCCTTATGCCGCTCCGGTCAATTAAATGGCCATGTTATTTTTTTTACAGCGGCTTACCAGCGATACACTAATGACAAAGCAATATCCTTGCGGATCACCTGACCGCCTTGAATCATATCAAAGCTGCTATTTAATAAGAAATGACGACTCATTTCAAGGAAAATATCGCCGCCAAAGGTATGACTGTCATACCCGCCCTCTTCATACCCAAAGGAATAATCAAGGGTATAGTAGCTGGGCGCGCTCCGTCCCAGCACATCGGCGGCTAATTGATGCTCAAAATGGACCGAAACACTATTTTGCCAATACTCCTTGGGACTCCAATAGGGATGATCCCCCGGAGCAAACCCATTCTCATAGGAAAAATCCCGGCCCATATTGCCTTCGGCATTATGCAGTAACTCCTGACCATAGGTGACCTGTAACAGGGTTGGTTCACTATGCAGGACGTAGGAGGCCCAGACATAATACCGATTCTGGTGGTTGGCATCACTATATTCACGAAACAGATATTCGCCTCCGCAAAATAGACGCGGCAGGAGATCCACTTTGACCCCACCTTCCAGATCCCGCGTTTTGATCCCCTGCTCCAGGGCCTGCACCGTATCATCTACCACCTCCTGCTTCAAACGGACAAAGCCATACAGCTCATCCCCTATCCGGCCACGCATCTCCAGATGATAGAGGGGGGTAGTATCGAAATGAGAAGATCCATAGCTGTCGTCAGGTGTATAGTCGTTAGGTCTATCGGCACCGATCCTGGTAATAAAATCTATATTCGAGTGGGGATAAAAGGAATATGTTGTCAGCAACCGGTTCCGCCACAGGGCCTGATCCGTATCCTCGGCAATGGCATGAATGGTGCTCCAGCTCATGTCCAACTCCTGACGGAGGGTCGGCAGCATCCAAAGACTTCCCCCTCCTCGTATCTGCTGGATATCCTGATATCCGTTACGACCACTGAGAGAGGAATATCCAGAATCAATGGTCGTCAAAGGTTTTCTCTTCAGACTGTTACGTTGCACAGATTCGGCAAGATTTGGGTAATCAGGGTTGTCTCGCCCTATCTCCTCATAGAGCAGGGCCTCCTTCCCCAACAGCCCAAGACGGCTATAAATTCCGGCAAGATCAAAAAGAGACTCAGGAGAAGGGTTCTTTTCAACAACAGCCTGGTACTCTTTCATGGCCTGATAATAGTTTCCCTGGGCCAAGGCCTTCCGGGCGGAGAGCTCGCTTGCCACTAATTGCTGCCAGCGATAATCCGCATACAATGCAACACCGATTTGACCTTCTGGCCGTCCCCGCTGGTTCATGACAAATGCGGGATCCATGACCACGGTCAGACGATCGGGTTCTGCGGGATGAGTAAAGCTAATCGCGTTCCAGAAAGTTTGTTTGGGAGGGGGTAAAACCAGGGTGACCTGCTTTTCTTCTATCCTTTCCGCAAACAACATATCCACCGAAGGCTGCAACAGGGTATCATAAACCGCCACCGCCGCCACCCATTGATGGTCAGCCCACAAGGCCCGAGCCAGGATCAACTTCTGCCATACCGCTAAATGCTGGGTATCAGGGAAGGCCATAATTCCAGCGCCAAGACCTTCTCGGCTTGATGGTGCCAGCTTGTCGATGATTTGCCCAAACAAAGCCAGCTTGAGCTCGGTCTCTAATGACCTCCTGGCAAAGCCAAGCTCCTCAGGATACTCAGCAGCAAGGGTTTGAACGGCGGCCAAGGCCGCACCCAGATTCCCCATATCTTGCAAGAGGTTGGCCTGAAGAACTCGGGCGGCCATAGATTCCGGGACCTCCTGCAAGGCTATCTGGATATGGTTAAAAGCGGATTCAAGGGCCCCATATTTTTGTTCAAACTGGGCGGTCTGCATCAGACTCAAAAACTTGTTGCCAGAGCTTTTACTCAGCACATCATCAACCGTATCCCCGTGCGCCTTACCCGAGGCCCCAGCATCAAGCTGCCGCCCAAGAATCAAAGGTTCGAGCTCCAGGGGATGCTCCTTGAGGATTTCCGCTACCAGCTTCTGACCTTTATCATACTGTTGATCCTGGAGATAAAGCTGGGCCAGCACAAGATCTGCCTGATATTTCATCGTACTCTCTTGCGGGCAATGATGGGCCAGAACGGCCCGATATTCCTGGACTCCCTCTATAGCCTTACCTGTTTTCCCGATTGCGGCCTGCACCCTTGCCCGGAGCAGAGACAGATCCTTGCCGTCACCTCCGCAGGTTACGGGAACAAGAGAATATCCTGGTTGTCCAGACAAAAGCGTGCCCCATGTCCAGGCCAAATCTGGTTCATTGCTTTCCAAGGCGAGTTCAACTAACTGGCGTAGAACAGCGTCAATGGCCACGCCATCCACCAACATCTGTCGCAAGAGTTGTTCGGCCTCGAAGGTATTCCCCTCCTGGTACAGGGCATCCGCTAAGGCCGAACGGACCTCAGCCACAAATCCAGCCTCGTTTTTTCCAGGCTCGCCGTCCCCAACTTCCTCAATCAATTGCTGACAGACCGTTTTTGCCCGAGTTGCCAGCCCATTGGCCAGCAAGACCCTGACATGTCGCAGATCCATATTCTGACGTTCTTGATCAGACCCGGCATCTTGGCGCACCAGTTGATACAATTCCTGATACTGATCAATCAGACCAAGCTTGGCAGATATTTCCAGGCAATGCAGACGAACCCCCTGATCATTGGGCACTATCTTCAAATAGCGAGAGTACCAGCCCAACGCCTGCCCCGGAAGTCCGCTCTGCTCAACAAACTGGGCGCGAGTCAGCAGATATCTTGGGGTGGGCTGAGCCTCCTGCGGCAATAATCCCAAAAAATGCTCCACCTGACCCATATCCTTCACCTCAAGAAACAACTCGGCCAGCCGCAGAATAACGTCCCTGTTTTCCGGCTCATGCTGATGGATAATAGCAAGCACTTCGCGCAACTCTTTACTGTTCCCACGTTTCTCAAGGTCCTGGGCCATGACCACATAAATTGCCAGCCGATTCCTGGTAATCTGGGTAAGTTCCCTCCACACCGGCAAGGCCCCATCATCCTCCACCCTGGACACCAGTTTCTGGGCCAGGAGGGCCTGGATCCGAGCTATCTCTTGAGCAATGGCCTGATTTTCGGGATGACGCTGAAAATAGTCCTCATAATAGGAGAGGGCCTTGTCAGGCCGCTCCAGATCAGAAAGATAAATATCCCCGATCTGCAAAAGACGGTCATCTGGCTGCTGATCATGGGTCAGCAAGACCAGGAGATGGGGCAAGGCCGCCTCTTTCTCCCCCCGCGCAAGCAAATAATTGGCAATTTTTTCTTGAAAATCCAGATAATCAGGATGACGTTGCAGATATTTTTCCCAACAAACGTAGGCCAAGGACGGCCCCGTGTCACGCGCACCAGAGAGAGATGAAGAACGACGAACCGCCTTGGCCTCCTGACCGGAGAGATCAAAGACCGCCGCCGCCTCCAGCAACACCTGATCCTCGACCTTGTCCCGGGAAACAAGTTGCTCATAATAGAGCAAGGCCTTTTCCTGCCGTCCAGATTTGGCGGCCTGGACTGCCAGTTGCCGCAACAAAAGGAGATCATCAGGCCGGTGCGGAAGAAGTTGTTCCATAAGTGGAAAGGCCGCTTCGTGCTTCCCCTGTGCATGCAAGGCGGCGACAAGCCCGATCAAGGCGTCCAATGTCTGCTCCAGGGCCAAGGTATCCTTTTTCTGATACACAAGATCATAATAGGAGGCGGCCCGGGCATACTCTTTCTTTTTCAAGGCAACCAGGCCCGCGCTCAAGAGATACTCGGTTCGCTGACCATCTCCCTCCAGAAGCTTTTCCAGCAAGTCTGAGGCTTGATTCCACTCAGCGAGGGTAATCAGTACTAAGCAATATTCCCAGGAGGCCTCTTCGATATTCTTTTTCAGGGCAAGAAGCTGGCTATAGCTTCGGGCAGCCTCAGCATACTTCTCCTGCCTGGTCAGCTCTCTGGCCTTATCCCAAAGGGCCTTCCATTCCGGATTCTCTCGGCTGTCACTGATCACGACATCACGTTCAGGGGTAATGGCGGCCGGGGCCGCAAACGAAGAAGAAGGAAAAGGCAGGATGCAACAGAATGCGGCAATGACAGGCCAGACAAAGATACCAAAAAGACGCGCGAAAATTAGCGAAGGGGAACTCACGACAATGACACGCTTACCGCCGATAGAATTCAGCAATATTTTCGACAACATACGCCTGCATATCCGCAGTCAGCTCCGGATAAATAGGCAGGGCAATAGTCTCAGCGGCAGCCCTCTCGGCCTGGGGAAAAGAAGGGAGCGGATCCCTTACCGCCAGACACTTCTGCTGATGCAGGGCCAGCGGATAATAGACCTCGCAACCGATATCCCGGGAACGCAGCCAGTCTATCAAGGCATCACGCCGACTGACCCGCAGGACATACTGATTATAGATATGATAATTTTTGCCGGCACCTTGAGCAGCCCCATTGTCTACGCCTGCATTCTGTTTGTTTGCCAGATAGACAGCCTGAGGGAGCACCAGGAAATTATCCCGAACAAGACCTGATTCATCAAACATGGCATTATAGCGGTCCGCGTTTTCACGCCTGGCCCGATGCCACTGCTCCAGATAGGTCAATTTGATCCGTAACACCGTGGCCTGAATGGGATCAAGGCGAAAATTCCCTCCCAGCTCTCCATGATAATATTTCGGTGACGCCCCATGATTGAGTAAAATCCGGATCTTATCGGCGTAGGCACGATCATGGGTCACCACCATCCCGCCGTCCCCTATCCCTCCAAGATTTTTACTGGGGAAGAAAGAGAAACAACCAGCCAGCCCCATAGAGCCGGCCTTGCGCCACTGCCCCTTGCCCTCGCCATTCATCGGACATTCAGCACCAATAGCCTGGGCCGCATCTTCAATTACCGGTACCCCATACTGATGGGCCAATTTCATGATCGCAGCCATATCCGCGCATTGTCCATAAAGATGCACCGGCAAAATGACCTTGATCTTTTTCTCAGAGTCACGAGCCAGTGCCTCAGCCATGGCCGTGGGGTCAATATTAAAGGAGATCGGATCAATGTCCACAAAAACCGGCGTGGCCCCCAGCCGAAGGACAACCCCCATGGTGGCAAAAAAAGAATAGGGTGTGGTCAACACCTGATCACCAGGCCCTATACCTAAGGCCATCAAAGAGACAAGCAGTGCATCAGTGCCACTGGAAACCCCCACCCCGTTTTCTACCCCACAATAAGCGGCAACCTCCTGCTCAAGCGCAGTCACCTCCGGCCCTTGGATATAGATAGTTGAATCAATAACCCGAGTTACAGCCGCCAGGATATCTTCCCGCAGATAACTCAATTGTTGTTTAAGGTCGAGCAAAGGTACTTTCATTCTTCAGGCCTTGATCGTTATGAAATTTAGGTACCGTTATGAAATAAGCAGCGCTTTTTTGCTTATTTTATTACGGCGCCTTATGCCGGTTCCAAGAAACAGCCACTCTTTTCCGGCTGTTTCTTGGAGCGGCGTCTGACAAATACCATACTGTTAATTCGTTATGAAATAAGCAGCGTCCGGCAAACAACATACAAGGAGCCGTTACGCAACAATCATACCATCTCAAGCCGTTTCATCACGGCTCCTTATGCCATTTTTGACGTTCAATTGGTCTTGTTATCTATACATCGGCTGAGAAAAAGGATAACAAACATCAGCGAGAATGCCCCCAGAAACAGCTATCGATCAGGGCCACTCTTAATCACCATGGATTCCCCTTCAAAGAAATCCTTGATATCGGGCATTTCAGCCTCAAAAAACTTCTTCATCTTTTTCAGCAGGTTAACCTCAATCTGCCGCACCCGCTCGCGGGATATATTAAATCTGTCGGCAATATTCTGGAGAGTAAGGGGTTCATCGGTAAGCAAACGCTCTTCGAGGATCATCATCTCTTTGGCGTTGAGCTTTTCTTTCAAGATTGAGATCATGCCTGCCAGCCTGGCCTTCATCTGACTACCCGCCACCATCTCCTCAATCCCGGGACCATCGCTTGGCAGAAAACTTTTCTGTTCATCTTCCGAATCCGCACGCACCGGGCTTTCCAGCGAGACATCCCCGCCCCCCATGCGTTGGCTCATCTCGATAACTTCACTTTCCTTGACGTTCAGACGTTGGGCCAACAATTTAGGTTCAGCCTGAAATCCTTGCGATTCAAGGAGCTTTTTTTCCTTGTTCAGACTGAAAAAGAGTTTGCGCTGGGCCTGAGTGGTGCCGATCTTGACTAAGCGCCAGTTATCCATAATAAACTTCAGGATATAGGCCCGAATCCAGTAGGCGGCATAATACGAAAATTTGACCCCGCGATACGGATCAAACTTCCTGGTAGCCTGGACTAATCCCACATTTCCTTCCTGGATAAGATCCATGAAGTTCTGCATCCAATATTTCTGAAAATCCATAGCCACCTTGACGACCAGGCGCAAGTTGGAAGAAACCAGCCGGTAGGCGGCATCCTGATCGCCATCTTCCCTGAACTTAATCGCCAGCTCGTCCGCCTCTTCCCGGGTCAGGAGCTCATATTGACTAATCTCTTGAAGATAGCGATGCAAGGCCGGATTGCTCAGGGCCGGGAGATGTTCCTCGTCAGAAATAGAGACCAAGGGGTGCTCATAGACACCAATCTCCTCCTGGCCCGCTTCAGAGGAATCAGAATCAGCATCAAACAGATCGGCGGGATCAGAGAGATCAAATGTATTTTTTTGTGTGGTCATAGAGAAATTTTAGAAGACAAGACAATATCGATTATGCAAACTTAATATTATTACTCCAGTTCCCTTAAAGTGCAATCATTATATCTCAGACGAAAGTGCCTCTTTGTGGATCCACCTCACCTTTCCGGCCACTTGTACGCCAAGCGTCAGGCACCTGCAAACCACTCGCTGGTAGGAAATAAAGGAAAATTATATTTTCTTCTTGATCCATTTATGCTACAGGAAGTATTCTTTTCAATTTTTCAAGCTTTCTCTTTTCAAGGTCATACCACTACTCATAGTTTTTCTTTTCTCCAGCATCCCACAAATTTTCCCGACAGACAATGAAACATATACGAAATTTTTCCATCATCGCCCACATTGATCATGGCAAGTCAACCTTGGCCGACCGCATGATTCAGTTGTGTCAGCAGGTCTCAGTGCGTGAATTCAAGGACCAGTTGCTTGACAACATGGATATTGAACGGGAGCGCGGCATCACCATAAAAAGCCAGACCATCTGCCTGCCCTACACCGCCAAAGACGGAAACACCTATGAACTGAACCTGGTTGACACCCCGGGCCATGTTGATTTCAGCTATGAGGTCTCGCGCGCCCTCAGCTCATGTGAAGGGGCCCTGCTCCTCATTGATGCGGCCCAGGGAGTTCAGGCCCAGACCCTGGCAAATCTTTATCTTGCCATGGAGAACGATCTAGAGATCATACCGGTTATCAATAAGATAGATCTCCAATCCGCAGAACCTGAGAAAGTGGCGTTACAGATCGAAGATGACCTGGGACTGGACAGAGACCACATCCAGCTCTGCTCAGCAAAAACAGGACAGGGCGTCGATAACATTCTTGAGGCCATCGTCAACTTCCTTCCGCCCCCCCAGGGCGACCCGGACAGCGAACTCCAGGTTCTTATCTTTGACGCCCACTATGACGCATTCAGGGGTACCATTATCTCCTGCCGCATTATCAATGGCGTTATCAAGGCGGGAGAGATGATAAAATTCATGTCCAATGACGCTACCTACAAGGTTGAGGAAGTAGGCCTGTTCAGGGGGATAGGCAAGGAGCCACAAAAACAACTCTCAGCCGGACAGATCGGCTATATCCTGGCCGGCATAAAAACCGTCAGCGACACCCGGCCCGGCGATACCATCACCCATAAAGACAGACCCTGCGCCCAGGCCTTGGTCGGCTTCAAACCGGTCCAGCAGGTGGTCTTCTCCTCCATCTACCCCATTTCCACTGATGATTACGAGAATCTGGCCACCGCTATTGAAAAACTGCAGCTCAATGATGCGGCCCTGACCTTCCAGAAAGACTCGTCAGTGGCCCTGGGTTTTGGCTTTCGTTGCGGATTTCTTGGTCTCCTGCACCTGGAAGTCATCCAGGAACGTCTGGAACGCGAATTTGACATCTCGCTCATCCTGACCGTCCCTTCCGTTAAATACAACTTCTATCTCAACGACGACTCCATGGTAGAGGTGGATAACCCCGCCCACTTCCCGGATCCGGCCAAGGTCAGCCGGGTGGAGGAGCCGTATATCAAGGCCACCATTCTTATGCCTGAGAAATATATGGGGGTAGTGATGGCGCTATGCATGGAGCGGCGTGGCGAGAACACCCACTACCATTACCCCATGCCTGGCAGGATAGAGCTCACCTGTGAACTGCCGCTGGCGGAAGTGATCTATGATTTCTATGATAAATTAAAATCTGCCACCCAAGGATATGGCTCGTTTGATTATGAACTCTATGATTATCGCAGGAGTGACCTGGTCAAGCTCGACATCCTGGTCAACGGCGAACTGGTGGACGCCCTCTCGCAACTGGTGCATCGCGCCAATTCCCGAGCCCGTGGCCTGCATGCCTGTGAACAGCTCCAACGCGAGATCCCGAGACAGATGTTCAAGATCGCCATCCAGGCCGCGATCGGCGGGACCATTGTCGCCCGGACCACAATCTCTGCCCTGCGGAAAGATGTAATCGCCAAGTGCTATGGCGGTGATATCTCTCGAAAGAGAAAACTCCTGGAGAAACAAAAGGCGGGCAAGAAACGCATGAAGACCGTGGGCAATGTAGAGATCCCGCAAAAGGCCTTTTTAGCGGTATTAAAATCTGAACAATAAAAAAGGCTCAAAAAGACCTCACCAGGTGACGCCAAAAAAAAGGGGATGATTCAAGCGCAACCGCCTGATTCATCCCCTTTTCCATTTCTTGCAAACATTATTAACGGGTTACGACATTCTGTGCCGTTCTATTTCTCCGTCACACTCTTAAACTGGGGACAGGTACACGTATTCCTGCCCAAGACGTCAACTCCCTTCTGGGCCATAATGCTCAGGATCTCTTCCCTGGTAAATTTACAATCCTTCTGTCGGCACACATAGACCAGACAATCGGTGCAGATGTTAAAAGAGTGGGCATCTATCTCCTGAATAATTTCCCAACATATCTTGTCCGGTTGTTCTTTGGCAGGACACTTTTTGGTATCCTCGCACTTCATGATTTCCCAGCATGGCCATTCCGAACGAAGCGACATTTTACTTTTTCTCCTCAACAACTCTCTATGAAATCTCTATAATTTTATCATCTACTGACCAATGTGAAAAAACTGTCCAGCAGACGAAGAGAAAATATTGTACAGGCAACACTCTCCAGCGAACAAAAAGACTAAGCCGTCATAAATAACCTGGCCATCTCATTGGCCGAAACGGCAGTCGCTCTTTATCCATCCATAGAGCGAGCAACACTGGAGCAGGTAAGTGGGGAGCGAACACTCCCGGATTCCAGCCTTTGCGTAAGGAATCGTAACGAAATAGTTATAAAGAGACAAGCTATTTCGTAACGATTCCTAATCTACTTTCGAAAAAGTTGCAAGAGCCCTCTCCAATTCATCACGCCCCTGGCCGGTCAAGGCCGAAAACAGGATTCGCTCATCAGGGGCAATGGAATGTCCGGCATCAAGAATCCGGGCATTTTTGACCCGCTCATTTCCTGACAATTTATCCATTTTGGTATAAACGGGCAAAAAGGGAATATTCTTTTCCCGCAACCAGCCAAGAAGCTGGGCATCATACACCTTGGCCTCATGGCGCAGATCGATAATAACCACCACACAGCAGAGTGTTTCCCGACTCTCCAGATAAGAGGTGATAAGTGACTGCCAGTGATCCTGCATCCCTTTGGCGACCTTGGCATACCCATAGCCGGGCAAATCCACCAGATATACGGAACCGACCACTTCAAAGAAGTTAAGCCCTTGGGTTTTCCCTGGTCGGCCACTCACCTTCACTAAATTTTTCCTACCCATCAGGGTATTCATCAGGCTTGATTTCCCCACATTGGAACGTCCGGCAAAGGCAATCTCCGGCAGTGATGGGGGGGGCAACTGAGACAGGTTATGGACGCTCAGCAAAAAATTTATATCAGCAAAATTCATAAAAACCCCAAATTAAGTCCCGGACATCCTTCTGAGAGCGGAATTGAATCACCTTATATCACCTTATTCAAGGCATATTCAATAATACCTTCAGCACCGTTTTTCTTCAATCGGGGGATAAGATCCCGGACGGCATCCTCAGAGACCACGGTCTCCACCGAATACCAGTCCTTTTGATAGAGCCCAGCTACTGTTGGCGCGTTGAGACTGGGCAGCAACTTGATGATCTGATCCAGGCGCGCATGGGCAACATTCATCTTCAGGCCCACAATCCGTTCAGCGTTCAAGGCCCCTTGCAGGAGCATAGCCATATTTTCAATCTTCTCCCGCTTCCAGGGATCGGCCCAGGCCTCTTTATTGGCAATAAACTGGGTATTGGATTCCATCAGTTCATGGATAATACGCAGACCATGGGCCCGGATCGTACTCTCAGTCTCAGTCACCTCAACGACCGCATCCGCAAGCCCGGAGACGACCTTGGCCTCAGTGGCCCCCCAGGAAAATTCAATGGTGACATTGATCTTTCGTTCCTCAAAAAACTCCCTGGTTACATTCACCAGTTCGGTGGCAACCTTCTTACCTTCCAGGTCTTCAACGGTATGGATATCAGAATCACCGGCCACTGCGATCACCCAACGGGTCGGCCTCCTGCTCACCTTGGAATAGATCAGATTGCAGACGATCACCGCCTCTGATTTATTCTCCATGGTCCAATCCTTACCGGTAATCCCGGCATCAAGCATCCCGCTCTCAACATACCGGGACATCTCCTGGGGCCGACAGATGGAACAGACCAATTCCTGGTCATCAATCTCAGGGAAATAATTACGGGATCTTGGCTTGATCAGCCAGCCCGCTTTTTCAAACAACCCGATGGTGGCATTTTCCAGGCTTCCTTTGGGAAGCCCCAGTTTAAGCTGCGGTGTTACCTGCTTTGTCATATCCATTGCTTACTCTTCCTTCATTTCTATAATATCTCGTGATATTCAATCGTTATTTTTTTCCATACACAGCTTCCGGATCAAAGACCCTGGCGCCAACAACTGTTATTTCTCCACCTGCAACCCGACGAAAAAAACAGGAACGATGCCCAGTATGACAAGCAGCCCCACCAAGTTGTTCCACCTTGAATATTACCGTGTCGTCATCACAATCAACCAGGATCTCCCGAACAAGCTGAACATGGCCGGATGATTCACCCTTGAGCCACAATGTATTGCGGGAACGACTCCAGTAA
>DDWW01000047.1 GCA_002347085.1 Desulfobulbaceae bacterium UBA2276
TATCCAGCTGAGCTACGGGCGCATGCAGTGTGCAGAAAAAGTATTTTAATCGAAGGGGGGAGTAAAAAGCAACTGCATTCTCGCCCTCTGGCCCTTATGTCAATATGAAATGTTGAGATAACATGGTCGGATCCCTGAATTTATGGGTTGCTGGAGTGTTGCTTTAGTTCTCTTTGATGAGTTCCATCAGGTCATTGGCACTCATCTTGGCACTGATATCACTTCCTTCGAGGAGGCTTCCGGCGAGATCCCGTTTTTCTTGGTGAAGTTTGACGATTTTCTCTTCGATGGTATTTTTACAGATGAGTCGATAGATGGTGACTGGGCGAGTCTGGCCAATGCGGTGGGCGCGGTCGGAGGCCTGATCTTCGATAGCTGGATTCCACCAGGGATCCATGTGGATGACGTAATCTGCCGCAGTAAGGTTTAATCCAAGTCCGCCGGCCTTGAGACTGATGAGGAAAAGGTCGCTTTCTCCCGACTGGAATTCATCCACCTGCTGTTTGCGTTTGGCACTGCTGGTTGAGCCGTCCAGGTATTTGTAGGCAATCCCCTTGCCATCCAGATATTCTCGCAAGATCCGTAGATGGCCGATAAATTGGCTGAAGACCAGGGCCTTGTGGCGACCGCCCAACAACTCCTCGATGACCGCCGAGAAGACTTCCAGTTTGGCACTGGAGATATTGGTGTCCGGGGCGATAAGACGGGGGTGACAACAGGCCTGTCGTAGTTTCATGATCTCGGTTAAGATCTGGAGATGTCTGCCTTTTTTCTCCTGATTGTTTTCCAGGGCCTGGAGCGCGTTTTGCCTGAGGGCCTCATAAAAATGGGTTTCTTCTGGGCTCATGGCCACATGGAGGGTAACCTCGGTGCGCGGCGGCAGTTCTTCCAGGACTTCCGATTTGATCCGGCGCAGGATAAAGGGACGAATGAGTTTTTTCAGATTCAGCCTGGCCTCGCGGTCGTGGTAGCGTTCAATGGGGATGGCAAAGCGCTCATTGAAGCGATTCAGCGAACCCAGCAGACCCGGATTGATAAAGTGAAAGAGGTTCCACAGCTCTCCCAGGTGATTTTCAATGGGGGTGCCGGTGGTGATCAGTCTGAATCTGGCCTGGAGGGCCATGGCCGCCTTGGAGCGTTTGGTTGCCGCGTTTTTAATGGCTTGGGCCTCATCGAGGATAACGGTCTGCCATTTGACCTGGGCCAGGAGTTCGTTTTCTTGTTGGAGCAGGGTGTAGGTGGTGATCAGGAGGTCAAATTTTCCTAATTTCTTGATGGTTTTTTTGCGATCTTTGCCCGTCAGTGAGACGATGTTGAGGGTGGGGGCAAAGCGATTGACCTCGGTTTCCCAGTTGGTTGAGACCGAGGTCGGGGCGATGACGAGAGAAGGTCCATCCGCGGCCAGATCCAGGATGATGGCCAAGGACTGGATGGTCTTACCTAAGCCCATATCATCGGCCAGACAGCCACCAACGCCCCAGTGGACAAGGCGGGACAGCCAGTTAAAGCCTTCGAGCTGATAATCACGTAATTCTGCCTGGAGGGTGGACGGCAGTTGCGGGGTGAAGGATTGGATATCCTGGAGTCGAGTCAGTTGCGCCTCCCAACCGCCATCAGCCTGGGTCTTGGCCTGTTCGATCAGCTTGGATAACGGCAAGGCAGCTAAGGGGTGGACGAGAATCTCGTCTCCCGCCTCGGGATCAAGCGCCTCTGCATAGATGTTCAGTTCTTCCAATCGTTTTTTGAATTCCTGGGTCAGGGCCAGAAACTGTCCCTCGCCAATCTGCACAAAACGGCCGGAAGCGGTTTTGACCTTGGCAAGAAGCTCGCGCAGGTCAATGACCGTCTCCTGGTCAAGCTCCAGGTGTCCGGACAGGGCAAACCAATTCTGACGATTGGTGCGAATCTTCAGATTCAGGTTCTTCAGGGTGGCCTGATGGCTGACGGTCAGCTTTTCTCCCTCCGGCCATTCGATGATGACCCGATCCTGGATGGTCTGTAGTTCCATCAGGGCCTGGAGGCAGTCATCCGGATCCTGGAGGTGCCATTCCCGATCATTTTCCTGTTCGATGTCAATGGCCAGATCAAGGATGGGGCAGGATTCTTCAATCTCCCTGGCCTTTTCCTCTTCCAGTGCGAGATTGCGCCGGGTTTGCAGGCGCTTGCCCTTCACTTCGGCCATGATGTTTTCCACCCCCTGACCGGGTTTCAGGTAATGACCGCCGGCGGCAAAGGGTTTGACAAACATCTCCAGTCGAAAGCCGGTGCCAAAGGGGAGCAGGTGGATGTAAATAGAGGGGTCGGCCTCGACAAATTCGATATTGATGTTTTTGTTGGTGGAGGCATCGGCGGCAATAGCCGAATGGACGGTCATGTAGGATGAAATATTGCCGATGGCGGTCAGCACCTGCTCGCTGGCCTCAAGCGGGACACTGAGGCCGTTTACACCGGTAATCTGGGCGATGCGGCGATGATTGTCATTGATGGCAATGATCTTGAAACGGGTGGGGGTCTCGCAGAAGACGGTAATCGAGTTTTTGGTGACGGCCTGGGCAAAACGGATATGGAGCTGCCCGCCGCGCTCTTCCACCAGCAGCTCCGGTTCGCCGGCTATAAATTCTACGGATGAGCTTGGCGACTGGGTCAGAAAGAGCAGCGGATGGTTGATCATGGCGACCAAGGCCTGATCCATGTCAAAGTGATAACTGACGCCGTGGGTCTCGGGGTGTTGGATTTTCTTTATCGCCGCGCTTATCTTGCGATCCTGGAGGGAAAGATAGGGGAGCATATCACCCGAGTAAAGACGGGCGAGCGAGATGGGACGGCCTTTGCTCCATTGACCGTCCGGGGATATCTTCTGCTCTTTGGGGCTGATGGTGAGCACATTATTTTTATAGTCGATAAACCAGGACATCCTGACGCTCTGGTCCTGGCCGCTGCCCTGCTGGATGGTTGTGGCCTGGATCAGGGCTTGCAGGCTGCGTTTCCAGGGTTCTTCAGGTTCGAGAAGAGCAACCAGGGAGGCCTGGCCGGTCTGTTTTTCGATGGCCTGAACCGTGGTCAGATATTCTTCGTTATCGGGACTGATCTTGGAGAGAAGGTCAGCGAGGATCAGGGCAAAAAAGTGGTAGTGATGGTCTTTGGCCTGTTGGTACAGGGCCTGAAGCTGTGTTTCGGTATCGGGCTTGATCGTACTGTTCAGCCAGTAATCGCAGAGCCCGGCAAAGAGGATGGTCAGGCTATGTGTTTTTTTATTGGGGACGAGAGAAAAGTCTTCATCAGTGGGGTTACGATTATCCTGGGCATTGAGCAAGGCAGCGAGAAAATGGTAGGCCCTCTCTTCGGCCATGGTGGGAAAGAGTGACAGGGTGATGGCGATCCGGTGGAGTACAGTCTGGTTGTGATCGGCAGACTCTTCTGAAAGTTCGGCCAGAAGAGAGAAAAGTCCGGGCGGGCCAATGAAGGCCACCTGATCGTTGCCGCTAAGTTCTTGGAGGGCCAGGATGTCGCCTGCAAAAGAGTGTCGGGCCTGGGGGTAATCCCCCCGCAAAAAATGGAGGGAGCCAACGGCCCCAGTCCCGTTGAAACTTTCTGGTTGTTCGTTGACCAACTGTTCGGCTCTGGACAGCTCTCCCTGGAGAAGGAGCTGATTAAAAAGCATGCGCTGAAAGGGGAGCCGCTCATCGCTGCTCAGGTGCGGGAAATTTTCTTTATCTTGCAGAAAATCAAGGAGTTCCGGGAAGGAGAATACCTCGGCCTGGGCAAAACGCAGGGTCTGGTCCAACAAGAAAAATTGAAAGGAAGGGGCAAGGCTTCTCAGCCACACCGGATCAAAGGGATTGGTGATCACCTGGACGATGGGGGGCATTGCCGAGAAGAGTTCCTGGCCAGGGCTGTTAAAAAAATCGAGGGCCTCGTCGATCAAGTCAAATTGCTGGGTATAGATACCAATGCGGAGTTCACGCATGGCCCGCCAGCAGCGAGTCGTCCATTTTCCGTAATAATAGGAGACCGGGGCTTCTTTTCGGATTACGGGCGCAAAAGAGGCGAATGTCCCTTGGGCAACCGCAATTCGGCTGAGTATCTCGGCGATTTCCGGCGCGCATTGTCGCTCTTTGGTCACGAGGCCGAGCTTCTGGAATTTGTTGAAATAGTGGGTGAGATTAGCGGCTGTAGGGCAGGTTCCCCGGGGGCTGCGCATGTCCAGTTTTGTCAGGCAGTTAGTCAGCAGGCTGATCTGGGGGGGCTCACAAACCACGGACAGAAATTGCAAAAAGGTCTGTTCGAATTGATTGAGTTGATTATAGCTCTGAAGAAGAGGGGGATGATCGGTTATCATAAATGCGGCCTGGTCCTGATTGAAGAGATCATTGATTTGAATATGAAAAAATGGATTGATCTAAAAATGAAAAATACACAATTCTTCAAGAGTGTTGCTTGCTATGCCATCGAGATGTGGATTTGAAGCAGGAATGGAAAAGGGGTAACCAAGGTCTGGTGTGGCTTCTTGAATATGGTCGCTCTTCCGCCGGGGCAATCCCGGTTAGCCCTGTTACGGAAGGACATTGGAACAGGTAATTAAGTGAAGCCTCCGGTCATCCTTTGTGTCAGGATTCGTCACAAAATGGCCAGGAAGGTGATGACTCTTTCGTCAATAATCTTAATCTGTTATAGATAAAGAACATGCGTTCCTATGTCGTCCTTGGCCCCGTGACACTCTGGGGGACCAGCTAAACGAAGCAAAATGAAGATTCCGACTACATGGTCTGCGTAATAAAACAGTTATGAAAAACTGTTTATTTCATGGCGACACCTTGTATGATCACCGGCTGATGTAGCCTGTGTTAGGCGCCACGCCAGAAAACAGCAGAGCAGATTGCTGTTTTCTGGACGTTGCACAAGAGGCTGTAAGCTGAAAAGAGCCTCGCTCTTTTCAGCTTACAGCCTCTAAAGATTCTTGCTGGTAGCTATCTTGGTGCTTTTTTCCTGGTGTCTCAGCCAGGAGGAAAGCAGTTGATCTTGTTTTTGTTTCAGCAGGGTGGCAGTATATTCTTTTTTGGCGCCAGTCTCTAAACTGGCGGTCTCAGGTGTCTTTCGTTCTCTGAATTGCAAAATGTACAACGTGTCACCCTCGGCCAAGGCCTCTTTGGGGAATGGTGACTTGGCATTCAGTCGTAAGGCCTGATCAACAAGAGATGCCGGCAGGGTCGGGTCTGGGGTGGGATTGTTTTTACGAAGCGGCCCTGATTTCTGGGACTGTAATTTCTCCTCGCTCATCGTTGTCTCAAAATCTTCGCCACCGGTCACTTTGCCTAAGAGCGCTACTGCTTTCTCTTTGGCCATTGCTCGGGCTAAGGAAAGTTTGTAATCTTTTGTTGCCTGTTCCTTGACCTCATCAAGTTTTGGTGGGACTGGCTCCTGGATGGCCTCGGCAAAAAGGATGAAATAGCCCGAGGGGGTTTCAGTAAGAGAGCTGAGTTCTCCTTGCTTCAAGGCAAAGACACCATCCATGAATTTGGGATTGTGGTCCAGGGTCGCGGGTGGGGCGCTACGACCGAAAAAATCCGTGGCGATAACGGCTGGGGTCCCATTTTTTTCGGCGTAGGCCTGCAGGCTGCCGGCAGCAATGATGGCCTCATATGCCTCGTTGGCCACCTGGAAGGTTGCGGGTTTTGCCTGTTCGTTCTTGAGCTTGGTGGCAATCGCGGCCCGGACTTCTTCTATGGGTTGGGTGGTAGCAGGTATGATTTTGTCGAGCTTGATAATATGATAGCCAAATCGTGTCTTGATAATATCGCTGATGTTGCCCGGTTGCATGGCGAAGACTGCATCGTCAAATTCCTTGATCATGCTCCCTCGAGCAAAGGCCCCCAGATCGCCTCCCTTGGTCTTGGAGGAATCTTCGGAGTAGGTCGCGGCCAAAGTAGCAAAATCTTCCCCGGCGCGGGCCTTGCTCATAATTTCTTCAGCTTTTTTTAGTTGCGCCGTCTGTTTTTCGGTGGAGCCGTTTTCTTCGGTCTTCAGCAGGATGTGCCGGGCGTGTCGTTTCTCGGGGATCTGGTATGCTCCCTTGTCTTTTTCGTACTGGGCCAAAACCTGCTCGTCGTTGATGGTCACCTTGTCTATCTGGGCCTGGTAGGGAAATGCCAGATATTTAAGTTTGATTTTCTGCTCGCTTTTGTAGGCGTTTTTCTCGGCTTCAAACCATGTCGCCAGTGCTTGCGGGTCAACGGTTATCTTGTCATTGAAGAGATCGGGTGAGATCTTCACCACGTTCACAGTCACGGTTTCCTGATCGCGCTGATAGAGCTCTTTGATCTCGGCGTTACTCACTATCGTGGCGAAATTATTGATAAAGGTGATGCTTTTTTCGCCCAGCAGGTCTTGGCCGATGGAGGCCTCAAATTTATGAGGGGTCAGGCGGTTGGCCGCCAAGATGGCCTTGTAATTGTTCAGATTGAAGCCATCGGCTTGCTGGAACTGAGGCATCTTCTGAATGGCAGTCTGGATCTCGACCGGGGCCACCATGATTCCCATACCATTTGCCCCTTGGCGCAGGAGCGCGGTCTGGGTTAATTGGTTGATAACCTGTTGTTTGACATTGAGGGCCTTCAGGAGTTCATCAGAGACGGCATCGCCAAATTGCTGTTTATAGCCGGCGATAGCCTGTTCGTATTTACGTTGAAATTCCTGGAAGGTTATCTCTTCATTATTGATAGTGATGGCGGTATCCCGACCGGTCATCATCTTGGTGCCCACACCCCAGAAGATGAAAACAAGGGCGATAATTAGGACCATGGCCTGAATAACAATGGATTGCGCTTTGTTACGGAGGATTTGCAGCATGGGGCACTCGGGGGGGAAATGGTTGTTCCTGCCCGGCGGCAGAAGGGGGAAGACTAAGCCCTTGTCATTAAGAGCTGCAAGGAAACAATGAGAACAAGATGACGTGTTTCATAACAACTCCTGATAATCATACCTGACACAATAAAAGTGTATAAATTTACTCTTTCTCGCCCTGCTCTGCAAGGAAAAAGGCGGACGGGCTGTCTTTCCGGCTGGTTTCACACCCTTTTGGGGAGTTATTTTCAGAGTTGAGGAGAAAAAACACCACCGAAGATGTCAGGGGCTTTCATGACTCAAGGTTTCATGATAAGATCGGATACAAGATTGCGCTGAAGATTGAATGGCTGTTTTTGAATTTTCTGAAAATAATGATGGCGAACGTCATGGAATAACCGAGTAGGGGAAAGGAAAAAAGAATGGGATCGATAGTTACGCAGTTGTATCGCAGGATTGATGAAGGCCGAGCATATTGCTTTAACGTGGAATCTTCTCGAGTGCTTGCCGCAAGCGAGCTGGAGTGTCTGCGACTGGTGCTGGCCGATGGTTTTTTACTCGATACGGTGTCACTTGTGCCGGTGCTTTCCGGGGAGCGGGTGGTGGAGGTGGGGCCGCGGCTCAATTTTGCCACGGCCTGGTCGTCAAATATGGTCTCTATCTGCTGGGCGACCGGACTTGACAGCGTGAGCCGGGTTGAGCGTTCGCGCTGCTATCTGGTGCCGGAAGGTCAGGATCCCCAGGCCTTTATTGCCGGTCATCATGACCGGATGACCGAGTGTCACTACCCTCACGCCCTGCGCACCTTTGAAACCGGGGTCGTCCCTGAGGCGGTCTATGAGGTTGATCTCAAGGGAGGCGGGCCGGACGCACTGTTGAATATCCCCGGTATTTCCATGGACGAGTGGGATCGTAATTTTTACTACGACTATTTTGTCACCAAGCATGACCGGAATCCGACCATTGTCGAGATCATGGATCTCAATAACGCCAACTCCGAGCATTCCCGGCACGGTTTTTTCAAGGGGAAGCAGGTCATTGACGGTCAGGAACAGGACGCGACCCTCTTTGAGCTGGTCATCGACACCCTGACCGTAAGTCCCAAGGGGTCTGTCATTGCCTTCAAGGATAACTCCAGCGTGGTGGAAGGGTATGACCTCAAGACTCTGCATCCGACCGTGCCGGGGGTTCCGTCCGCCTTTGCGGTCCGGGATGTTCGCTATCACCCCCTGCTGACTGCCGAGACCCATAATTTCCCGACCGGCGTTGCCCCCTTTCCCGGAGCTGAGACCGGCACCGGCGGCAGGATTCGCGATGTTCAGGGCACGGGCCGGGGCGGCTTTGTGATTGCCGGCACGGCCGGGTACTGCGTGGGCAATCTCCATATCC
>DDWW01000053.1 GCA_002347085.1 Desulfobulbaceae bacterium UBA2276
ATCGCTGCAAAGAACTCATAACCAGCACCCTTAATTTCACAACGGGTAATACTGTCATACCAGAGAAGCTCATACAGCAACGACAAATCTCAGAAATTCTTTATACTTTCTACTATCAGGACGATGTGGAAACGGCGATACTCATGGAAGCAAACCGGAAGATCACCTCGCAAGGTGTTGGTGTTGGTATTGCCATGAACGAATGGATACCGATCATCAAGGCGATCATGACTGCTATTGCCATAGGCATGATTCCATTCCTGGCCTTATTCTTGCCAACACCTGTAGTCGGCAAGGCTCTTTCGGCCATGTTTGGCTTTTTCTGCTTTCTGACCATCTGGGGAATCACTGACGCAGTGGTTCATGCCGCGGCTATGGATTACGCACAATACGCTTTTGAGGAGGTGCGGCAGTCATCTTTAGGCGTTTACTCAATGGCGGCTTTTCCTTCATTATCGGAAAAGATGATGGGCATGTTCGGCATTATCCGCTCGTCGGGTATCATGCTGGCAAGCCTGTTCACTATGATGCTGATTAAATTCGGCGGTCATGCCCTGGCTATGATGGCAGGGGGCTTGACCGGTCCGGTAAGCGCTGCAGGTGGAGCAGCCGGTAAGTTGATGACCCCGGAAGGCACCGCATCGGCCATGAGCGAGCAAAAGAAATCGGCTGGGTTGCTTGAGGGAATGCCACAGCATAGCTTCTCCAATCAAGCCTCCGCCGAGGCTTTCAATAGTGTCCATAGTCCGGTTGGTGGGTACAATTCCTCTATGAACGCCAGAAGAGCATTGGAACAATCAGGGCAAATCCCAAAAGGGACTTCGGATGCAGGCTATGCTGAGATGCAAAAGAACTTCAACCAGCAAGCGGGAACAGCAGCCGGGCAATCATCGGTTTCTATTGGCCCAAATGGGCAAGCAACCCAGGGTAAAACCAATGCCATCATGTCAAGCGGTTCTACTGTGGCAGGTACGACCAGCGGGGCAGGTGGGGCAGGCGTACAAAATCTTAACGGCGCATGGGGTAAGAGTGGCTTTGCTTCGGACGGTCATGGTGGCACCACGCTCACCTCTGCCAATGTAAACGGCATGTCTCCAATGGCTCTTGCAGAGCAGAACGCACATATAAAAACAGAAAAAGCTGCTCACGCTCTTGGTACTAATGAGAGTTGGGAGAAGATGAGAAGTCAGCTTCAGAGTGATGGCTATACCAGTAACATATCCCGAGGCTATAATGAAAAATTGAGTAATGCTGAAGCCGCTGGCTGGGATAGGACTATGAGTGATAAATCCAGTTTCACCAGAAATCTGAGTAAAGATCAGCAAGAACAACTCGCTGGTTTTGTGAAAGCAAGTGGTGGATTGGAGGCTTTAGGAACAGGGGGAGGAATAGGTGGTGAATATCGAGCCACCGCAACCGGAAAAGATGGCAAACAACTGTCTTTTGCCGTCGATGAAAGCACAGCTAATTCGATAAAAGAGACTGAAACCGATATTCGTGAAAAGGCTTTTGCAGAAACATTTGGTAGCGGTCAGGGGCTTGCTTTTGCAACTAATCTGGCAAATAAGATCGGTGCAACTGAGGCGGCTTCTTATATGAACGAGGCAAGTAATATGAGCCGTACAACTGAAACTACAGGGGCCGATGCTACAACTGCCTTTGTTGGTTGGTATGCAAAAGATCGCTACGGTTCAGACAGCATTGAAAACGTCGATAAGGCGGGTGCTGCCCTTAATCACATGGCAACCGGCGGGTCGGTTGGGATGGCCCAATTACAAGACCACCAGCAAAGATTCCTTAATAGTGGCAATTATACCTGGGGCGACGGCAAAGCTCAGGTAGATGCTGCAATTAACTCAACCAGAGGAGAGGTTGGTGGTGGAATGGCAAATGTCCAAGGTCAGGTAATGCCAGGAGCATCAGCGGCGAGTGGTCGGACGGATGGTATTGGCCCAGGTGATTTCAGCAGTCATCCTGCCGATAATCATGCCCCTTTATTTTCACCTAAGGTAGAAGGACAAAAAGCTCTTGATGCCTCAGAAGCTCGACGAGACCTAAACGAACACGATCTGGCTACGAATACAAGAAATGTAGCGGCCAAGGCGTTTGAAGATGGAGCTCACAATGCAGATCAAATGAGCAGGGATAGAAATGCAGCAAGACAAGCAGCGGGAAAGCCGCCCTTAGAGGGAGACTAACCATGAGCTCTACTTAATCATCACTGTAAAATGTATTGCCCGGCACCATAGAATAACAGGGACTGCTTATTACCTCGAAAGGATCATAATCCAGTTCCTCTCGTGTAAGTTTCCTAAACTTAAAAAAAGGTTCTGGGTTCTTCCATTGAGGCTGCCAGAGAGGTTTTGTTAATTTGAGATAAGAATAAATATTGTCATCATCCCAGCTTGGTTTACTTTCGACAACTTTTTTGTGAAAGTTTCTACCAAGACAACTCTTTATTTTAATAGTCATGAATTGAACCTCCTGTACCAATACTTATTTGAAGCTCTTCTTAAAAATGGAACCAACATCATTACAGCCAGGTCAGAAATACATATTCAAATTCCAAACTGCCAGAGAAGTGACCCCGCTCATTTCATTCATCGGTATCCGGCTGAAGATGGTTGTAATGCCTCAAATCTTTTTACACCAAGATTTGCCTACACAAACGGTACGAACGATTCTGGCCTATGTACGCTGAGTGATCTTGCAGTTTCGCAGTTCGTATCGTTGAATAAAGGGAACCTTACGAAATCGTTTTCACAATCACTGTTAGTATTTGATTTCTAAGGAATTCCAATTAAGCTTTTTTTATTGGCTGTTTAGCAGCTTTTTGTTTGTCTTGTTGTTTGTGCTTTTCGTTGGTCTGTTTTTCAGCTTTTTGCTTATCTTTTTTCCCGCCTTTATCGCCCATTACAATTCTCCATTTTCTATTGTTTATTTGCCTATATTTATTACTTTAACATCTGGCATATATTACATATATATATGAGGCTATATGGTAATAGTATATGGCTAATCATAGCACTTTGCAAAAAAATATTAAAAAATTATCACCCCAGAAGGATTGTGGCATCTATGATAGCAGCTACTCCAGATGATTGGCTTCTTGTTGTTGCAATGGGCTGGAGTGGTAAAGATGATAAAAAATATCCACGACTTATCGTATTGTAGAATGGCTGAATGTTTGATCTCAAAATTTGATGGTGAAGAAACATGACTAAAGCAGAATTGACAGAGGCCTTATCCAAAGAACTGAATCTCCCACTCAGAACAACAACGGACATTATCGGCACGATTCTTGACGCTATGACTAATGCGTTGGCAAAGGGTGATAATATCGAGATCCGAGGCTTTGGTTCTTTTACGATCAAGCATTACGATTCTTACACTGGCAGAAATCCTAAAACAGGAGTGGAGACCGTGGTGAAGGCCAAGAAGTTACCATTTTTTAAAGTGGGTAAAGATTTGAAAGAAGCTGTGAATGCAGGGAGAAAATAAATGACCATTATAAAATTTCCATCCAGAAAGAATGAGCCTGCCTTCCTAAACGACATCAAAACAAATGGTTATCAGGAAGAAGGCCAACTTGTGAGGTGTGATTTCCAACCAAGGCTTGCCAAGAGGTATCTTTCTACACTCAAGATTGCGATGTGCTGAAAAATAATCCTTTTGGGTAGTTCATCATTTTGTCAAATGTTTGACGGTCGCCATGACAGGTAAGTATTTGATGTTCCATTGCCTGTGTTTCAAGGTGTAGACAAAATAATCCTTTTTGTCTAATGTTTCAAATTAAGAGGGTTCCCTTAGTGGCTGTGCCGATGATGGGTATCTGGAAAATGAGGATGCGTGTGTTTGAATTTATTGTGTTGATGATGGTTACAAGACAAATTGGAGAAGTGTTGGTGATGTTCATCGGGAAGAATCTCGTGTTCATGTTCCAACGCCTCATGGCCATGTTCGTGTTCGTGCCTCTCGGTCAGATGCAACCATATTCCCAGCATCATTAGCCCCCCTGCGATAAACAGAGGCACTGTCAACGTTTCACCCATTGCGACAGCCAATGTCGCACCAAAAAATGGTGCGACCGAGAAGTAAGCCCCTGTTCGCGCCGTGCCAAGATGACGCAAGCTAATGACAAATAGGGTTAAGCTAATCCCATAGGCGAGAAAACCAACAACCATCGTAATAGCTATGTTTGGCAACGGCGGCCAGATTGCTCCTAAAACAAAAGCTAAGGTAAGGTTGACTGATCCAGCGACCAAGCCTTTAACAGAAGCAATCCATGTAGCATCTGAAAGTGACACATGTCTCGTTAGATTATTATCCATGCCCCAGGCGAAACAAGCCCCCAGAACTGCCAATGCTGGCCAAAAACCCTCAAAAAGAATTTCGGTTGGCCAACTTAAAATGAAGGCTCCGGCCACGATTGAGGTCATTCCCAAAGCTATTCGATAATTGACGTTTTCTTTGAAAAGGAACCAAGCCAACAGTGATGTGAATACACCCTCTGCATTCATTAACAATGAGGCTTCTGATGCAGGCATTACGGTCAGACCAAGCATCAACAACACAGGGGCAATAATCCCGCCTGTCAATATGGCTCCAGCAAACCAAGGTACATCAGCACGCGATAGCCTGCCTTTTGGGGCGTGAATCAATTTACGATACAGCGTAAGACCAACTCCGGAACCAAAGTAGAGCAAGCCTGCCAGCAACCAAGGACTCACAGTGTTGAGCAACAGTTTTGCAAGTGGTGTCCCCGCACCAAACAACAAAGCGGCTCCTAATGCGGCTCGCACACCAGGCTGACGCATACTTTCTTTCCAGCTCATGTTAAATCTCGTTTTACTCGAACAGATTGTGAATTTCGGCTTAATGGTAGCCCCGTACAACTCTCACATTAGACATAATAATTCATTTTGTCTAATGTTTGACAGTCGATGTGGGACAGCAATATCTTAAGGTTGCCAGACCGAACGTAAGCCAATTTGGCATCTACCTCAAATTGATATGTCTACTGTTGCAATTAAGGGCGAGGAGTTGTCCCCGCCCTTTCGTATAAAAGCTATCCATAAAGTGTCTCGATCCACCTGATCGCTTCGGTATCATTTACCTTGCCGAGATATCGTTGTGTGGTCGACAAGTCTGCGTGCCTCAGAATAACCTTACTGACAATTTCAATGGGAGTTCCAGACCTTGAAGCATAAGTGGCTGCATGTCGCCTCAAATCATGAGGGCGTAATTCAATGCCTACGAGCTTTCCTGATTTCTTGACCATCGACCAGGCAGCAACATAAGATATTGGGAAAATGCGGTCAGCCGAGTTGAATTCATTGTCTTTCACGTAGTCGTTTAACCTTACCAATAATTTCCGTGGAACATAAACAACCTCCCCAGCTCTCCCACTTTTCGGTTTCTGGATGGTCAAATTTCTTTCTCGAATATCACATGGTCTGAGGTTAAGGACTTCACCGATTCTCATGCCGCCCCTGGCCATAAGTTCGAGAATAATTCTGTTACGGATATTCATAGTACGAAAGATGATCTCATCAACTATCTCTTTATCGACAATTTGCCATTGGATGGCTTGAGGACGCTTGAATATTTTTTTGATAACAGCTGCGTTACAGGGATTGGTCAAGGCGGGGAGTGCAGTATTAATGCTGAAATTGTAGAAAGATGCAAGAACTGAGAAGCGATTCCTTTTTGTGGCCTGCTTGGTGTCTTTGGTCAGAGACATCAGGAACATAAGAATCTCTTCCTGAGAGATACTGGCTAAATCACGTTTTCCAAATTGGGCTGTAAAGCGGTGAAGTACAAACTCACAGGTTTTGACCGTATTCTTTTTTAGAATTGGCCTGGTGATACTGCAGATGAAAATCGACAGCTTGTGATACTTTCATGATGCACCTCCATTGAATTTGGAAAATCATTTGAATCGCCGACACTTAATGATACCATAAATTTGGTTTGATGCCTGAGAGAGGCGGACATAAAACTCAGGAAGAATGTCAACTTACAGTCTTGCTCGAACGGTTGATATAGCCACGGGTAATCGCCACGTTGTGTGCATCTCCTTGATAGAGCCTACCTGTGATGTCCGGCGTCGGAGCCTAACCGTACTGTGCACTTCGGCCTATACCATTGCTGTACCGGGTATGCCGACCAGCATAAAAACAAGAAAAAAACAACCTGTAAGATACCCTGAGCACGACCGACCTCCTCTTCCATGAATTGAAGTTTTTCTCTTTTACTTTTAGCACTACTCTCATACCCATTTGCCTATTGTCTCAGCACATGGAAAACAGAGGGGACGCTTATCAACTAAGGTACTCCTGAATTTCGTTACCTTCTCACTGCACTTTGTGCAACGAATACCGGGGCGCGTTTTATTGCCTGGGCAGCAGGGTCCTGAAAATAGTCCCCCTGGGAGAGTTGTTTAAAATTTCTAATGAGCCCTTATGCGCCTCTGCAATTTTTTTGACGATTGCAAGACCAAGCCCGGTTCCCTCCTTTTTGGTGGTAAAAAAGGGAACAAAGACTTGCGATCTGTGGTCCAGCGAGATGCCGCAGCCACAATCGGCCACATCGATGACAATATTTTGTCCCTCCATGAAGGTTCGTATTGTCACTTTTTCTCCTTCCGGTGATGCCTGAAGGGCATTCAATGCAATATTGACAATCATCTGTTCCATGCGCATGGCGTCAAAGGAAACGACCGGGAGGTCCGGGAAAAGCAGGCATTCGATTATTACCCCCTTCTTCTGTGCCATCTCTGCCACGATAACCAGACTGTTTTTCACGGTTTCATTAAGGGATCCCGTGGAAAATTGCAACGCCAGTGGCCTGGAAAAATCGAGCATTGTATGGATCATTTTTTCCAACCGATCCATTTCCCGTATGATGATGTCTGCTTTTTTACGGTCGGGGTCGTTCGTATTGAATTTCGTTCGCAGCTGCCGGGCAAAACCCCCAATGACAACAAGCGGTGTTTTAATATCATGGGCCACGGCGGCAAGGGATTTTCCCATTGCTACCAATCTCTCTTCTTTTAACAGCCGTTCATGGGTAAGAATCTCCCGGTCTTTCAGGATGCCAATAACCGTTGCCAGGGAATTGTAGAGTACCATCGACAGAAGTCGATCAAAATCGTCGGGCGAAAAGCCCTGCCAATGCAAGTAAACAAAGGGGGCATAGCATGCAGTAATCCCGAAAGAGGCTAGCAGGCCTCCGCGCAGGCCAAACCAGAAGCCCGCTAGGATAATAGGCAAGAAATAAACTTCTCCGTAAAAAGCGTGGAAGTAGTAACGGGCCTGGTCAATAAAATAATAATGCAGGAGGCTGATGCCGACCGCAAGGATTACAATGAAAGCTATTTTTATTTCGCGTTTTTCCAATGGCTCTCCCATTCACAAACATTTTTCAAACTCGATACTTACAAAAGCGGTGATATCCGCCTCACAATCCGCTTATCTCCTGAATTCAATTTAGCACCCGCAACAACTCCGTGTCATTCTCACCTGCAGCCACTTTTCAAACTCGACAATCTGATAAGCGATGACGCCGGCACCGACGATGCGGGACCATGCCTCTATGGAGATGGGCGCGCTTTGGAAGAGAGTATTCATGAGCGGCAGATAGGTGTACAAAATCTGCAAGAGCAGCATGGCGGCTACACCGCCAAAGAGCCACATGTTGGTAAAAATCCCCAACCGAAAAATAGATTTGGTCAACGATCGGCAATTGAACAGATAGAAGAGCTCAACGATGACAAAGACATTGACGGCCACGGTGCGCGCCTCGGCAACAGTGGCACCAGCTGCCAGTTCCCACTGAAAAAGGCCGAAGGAGGCGAGCAGAAGAAGCGCTCCCACCAGCAGGACCCGGCTGATGAGCTGGCCGGTGAGGATGGGCGTCTTGGGATCTCTGGGCGGACGCAGCATGATGCCCGGCTCTTTGGGTTCAAAGGCCAGCATCAGCCCCAGAAAACCGGCCGTGGTCATATTGATCCAGAGGATCTGCACGGGGAGGATGGGCAGGGTGACCCCAAGGAAGATGGCAGCCAGGATCACCAGCCCCTCTCCGAGATTGGTGGGCAGGGTCCAGACGATAAACTTCGTCAGGTTGTCAAAGACCCCGCGTCCCTCTTCGACAGCAGCCTCGATGGAGCTGAAGTTGTCGTCGGTGAGCACCATGTCGGCAGCCTCCTTGGACACCTCGGTGCCGGTGATCCCCATGGCCACCCCGATATTCGCCTGTTTCAGGGCCGGGGCATCATTCACCCCATCCCCGGTCATGGCCACGATATGCCCCCGGGCCTGCAGGGCCTCAACCAGCCGCAGTTTCTGCTCCGGGCTCACCCTGGCAAACACCGCCGTATTTTCAGCCGCATCGATCAGCTCAAGGTCCGACAGTTTCGCCAAATCGCGTCCGGTAAGAACAGGGACAGCCCTGGCATCAAGCTGCACCGCTCCGCCCAGTCCGAGTTGCCCGGCAATGGCGGCGGCTGTCAGGGCGTGGTCACCGGTGATCATCTTGATCCGGATCCCGGCGGCCTGGCAGACTTTGACCGCGCTTATCGCCTCGGCCCGGGGTGGATCAATCATACCCATCAGGCCAAGGAAGGTGAGACCGGAGGCCACGTCTTCGTGGTGAATCTCTCGACTGTCAACAGGCATCTGCTTTGTGGCAAAGGCCAGCACCCGCAGACCCTGAGCCGCCATTTTTTCGACATCATTCAAGACAGCATCGCCGTTCAGTTCGACCACATCGCCCTTTCCCCCGAGCATGGAATTGCAGCGCGCCAGAATTGCCTCCACCGCCCCTTTCATGTAAACACGTTGCGGCTCACCTACTCCGGACTCATGCAGGCTGGCCATATACTGATGTTCCGACTCAAACGGAATCGAATCCAGGCGGGGCATCTCTTTTTCGATGATTGATATGTCTTGCCCGCCCTTCCGGGCCGCCGTCAGCAGCCCCCCTTCAGTAGGGTCACCCTCCACCTGCCAGCTGCCTTCTTTTTCGACCAGCATACTGTCATTACAAAGGACCGCACTCCGCAGACATTCAAACAGCGCGGGAAGGGCTGTAACATCAATGACCGCGCCGTCAGCATGAATCTTCCCGGCATAGGGGTTATAACCGCCGCCACTCACCTCATACCAGGAGCCACCGGCCATAATTTCTTTCACAGTCATCTGGTTTTCGGTCAAGGTACCGGTTTTATCCGAGCAGATAACCGAGGTGCTGCCGAGTGTCTCCACCGCCGGCAGCTTGCGAATGATGGCATTTTTCCGCGCCATCCTCGATACACCGATGGCAAGCGTTATGGTCACTGCCGCCGGCAGTCCTTCTGGAATGGCACCCACTGCCAGCGCCACAGCCGCCATGAACATGTCAAAAAGGGGCTGGCCGCGGAGGAGTCCCACGCCAACGGTGATCACTGCCAGACCCAGGATTGCATAGAGCAGGATATGGCTGAAATGATCGATCTTGCGGGTAAGGGGCGTGGCCAGATCCTGGGCCGACGAGATGAGCCTGGAGATGCGACCCACTTCGCTCTGATCCCCAGTGGCCGTGACAATGCCCGCACCCTGGCCGTAAGTGACCAGGGTTGAGCCATAGGCCATGTTTTTTCGATCGGCCAGGCCCGTGTCACGGCCCAGATGGTTCACAGTTTTTTGCACCGGCACAGACTCACCGGTGAGCGCCGATTCATCGATCTGCAGATCACGTATCTGAAAAAAGCGCATGTCGGCCGGCACCTTGTCGCCGCTTTGCAGAAATACGACATCACCGGGCACCAGATCCATCGAGGAAATGCGTGTTTTCTCTCCCTGGCGCAATACCGTGGCCTCACTGGTCATGGTCTTGGCCAGGGCAGCCAGGGCATTGACCGCCTTGGCCTCCTGGATAAAACCGATGATGGCATTCACCACCACCACCCCGAAGATCACCCCGGAATCGACCCATTCCTGAAGCAGAGCGGTGACAAGGCCTGAGGCGATCAGGATATAGATCAGCGGCTGATGAAACTGCAGCAGAAAGCGCAGCAAAGGACCTTTTCCCTTCTTGGTGCTGATCGTGTTGGGGCCATACTGCTCCCTGCGGTGCTTGACTTCAAACAGGTCAAGACCTTGTTCCGTATCACCTTCCAGCAGCTCCACCACTTCATCCATGGGCAGATGATGCCAGTGCTTACCCAGTAATTCATCCATGCCTTACTCCTTGACTCTCGCCTATTTTTTGTTTGTTATTTCAGCTGCGCCGCCAGCCGCTGTGCTCTTTTGCCAGGCGCAGGATGGCTTGACAAAAAAGAATGGCTATTGCCCAGGGTAGCAAGTTTTCTCAGTGCGGAAACGGCTGCCCTGGGCTCATGCCCGGTATCTATGAGAAAAGCAAGCCCGTAATCGTCCGCCTCTCTCTCTTCTTTTTGAGAGAACTGGGCATTCAGCAATTTTTCGGCAAAGCCGCCGATCTGAGAGCGGGCGATATCGCCAACCTCATTATTCATGGCTGCGGCACCTTTGCGGACCGCCCGGCCTGCATAGGCAAGCCGTATCTTCTTGCGGACATGACCCTTCATCACATGCCCGACCTCATGACCAATGACAAAAAGCAGCTCACCGTCATCCATCATGTTCATCAGTCCACTGTAGATACGGATTGTGCCGTCAGCCATGGCAAAGGCATTTATCTCAGGGATTTCGTACACCTTGAAATTAAAGACAAGGCCGTCCTGCTGAACATGCTGGTCAGTGAGCTTCTTTAAGCGCTGTGAGTAGTTGTTTTCACTGGCAGCAATCTTGTTTTGACTGTCCGAGAACTGTGCGGTCTGCGCTGCCAGCTCCCTGACCGTTTCATCGGAGAGAGTAGCTGCCTTGACCGCATCAATGCCTGCCTCGGCGGCAAGAAACAGATCAACATCTTCACAGCCACTGGTCAACAGAGACAGACAGACCAGAAAGAGTAGTGTTCGTCGCTTCATATTTTATAAGGGTTCTTCAGGATTAAGCGTATTTGGGCCCAAAAAATGAGTAGAAAAAAGAATAGACATGTCGTCCTTGTCAATGCGACTAAGCAAAAATCAATCTCTTTTTACCTTTTTCTCAATTTTATCTGAACTGCACAACCTGGT
>DDWW01000018.1 GCA_002347085.1 Desulfobulbaceae bacterium UBA2276
GGTACAGTTTTAAGGGGCAAGGTCAGATTTGCTATACTTTTAGGGGCTTGAGTTGATTTTCTTTGATTTCTCTCAATGCGACAAAGAAATATGACAAGCTACCTGGGTTTTGCTTCCTGTCCTGCGTGCCTCCTCAATATCTCCTTATGAATCCCCTGACCAACCTGCCCCCAAGGAATTATTTGCGTTTCGTTCATGATAAACTGACGGTTACCGCCATAAATCAGCCATAAAGGCTGCTCAGGATTGCCGCTAATCATTGACCATTTTTTAAGGTTTTCCGTAAAGTCGCTGGCGATGGTCGCCCCTGATTTTATCTCGATTGGTGCCAGGTTTTCACCTTGTTCAAGTAACATATCAATCTCCAGCCCCTTGCTGTCTCGCCAGAAAAACAGATTGGAGGGGTTTCCATCATTCCAGCAGTGCTTGAGAAACTCGTTGACAATCAGGGTTTCAAAAAGGCAGCCACGCTGGGCATGAAAAGCCATATCCTCTACCTTGCGGATTCCCAACAGCCAGGCGGCAAGACCAACATCACAAAAATAGAGTTTAGGTGACTTCACCATGCGTTTATTAAAATTTCGGTAGTGCGGACGAAGCAAGTGGACGATATAGCTTGCCTCCAATACGGAGATCCAGGCCGAGGCGGTATTATGGGTAATACCGCAATCACTGGCCAGGGATGACAGATTCAACAACTGGCCTGATCTTGCGGCACACATCTTGAGAAATCGCTGGAAGGTGGACAAATCTCGCACATTGATCAACTGCCGTACATCCCGCTCAACGTAGTTGGCCACATATCCGGCAAACCAGTCTCCTGGCATCAGGGCGCGATCATATAGAGGGGGGTAACACCCTTGACAGAGTAATTCATCAAGATTGCCGGAAAGCTTGCCTGCGTCACTCAATTCTCCGATAGAAAAAGGGAGCAACTGCACCAGGCCAACTCGTCCAGCCAGAGATTGACTGATACCTGAAAGCAGGCCAAATTGTTGAGACCCGGTCAGGACGAACATACCGGGACGCATGTCAGTATCTACAAGGGTTTGCAGATACGAAAAAAGATGGGGAGCCCGTTGCGCCTCATCGAGGATAGCACCGTCGGGGTAGCTTGCGAGCAGATGTCTGGGGTCGGTCTCGGCAATAGCCCGGATATCCGGGTCTTCAAGTGAAAGATATGGTTTGTCAGGGAATGTTGCCTTGGCAAGGGTGGTTTTGCCGGACTGTCGAGGGCCGGTAATGGCAACAACAGGGAATCCTTGTGCCAGACGAAGTAGGGTTGCTTGTGCGTTTCTTGATATCATAACAATGAATTAGCCCCACGCGAACAAATTGTCAATTCAATTTCCAAAAAAAACATGAAGAGGGTCTGTTGCCTTCAATGCTCAACAAAAGAAATCCACTTGTGCTACTCAAAATTGAGACAGAAGTAAGTGTAGTAGGAAGTGCGGCGTGAAGATGCGGGTTAATCATCCTCGGGCAACAGGAGGAATGTCTCGAAATTGTCAGGAGTCACTATGGCGGTTCTGCATTGGGGATAAGCTTCCACGAAGGTCTTTGGAAAACGGGCCTTTGCCTTGACATTCCATTTGAATTCCCAGGCAAAGAGACCGGATTGATTCTCCTCCACATAGTCCACTTCCTGTTGCTGGGTGGTGCGCCAGAAAAAATCTTCCGCGCTTATCCCATGATGAGCAAGGAGCTTTCGTCGCTCACTCACCAAGAAATTCTCCCATAAGGCTCCAACATCAGTGCGCTGACTGAGCTGCATGAAGTTATTGATAACCGCGTTGCGAATGCCGTTATCATAGAAATAGACTTTTTTGCCTTTGCGGATTTCATTACGAACATTGCGGCTGTAAGACGGCAGGCGAAAGATAACAAAGCCCTTCTCAAGAAGGTCGATATATTTTTCCACGGTTTGGCTATCGGCACCCACCAGGCGGCCAATCTCAGTAAAGACCACTTCGCTGCCCACCTGTAAGGCCAGTGCTTTCACTATTTTGCCGAGCAATGCCGGCTTTTTAACCTGCTCAAGCATCAGCAAATCCTTGTACAGGTAACTTTCCGCCAAGAGTTTAAGCAACTCTGCTTCCTGGCCGGCTGAAGTGACGACCTCGGGATACGATCCAAAAATCAGGCGGTGGTCAAGCAACCGCTTTTCTGTAAGCAGGCCATGATGCGCCACAAGCTCACCAAAGGCCAAAGGGTGAAGCAGATATTGAAATTTCCTGCCGGTGAGTGGTTCATTGACTTTATTGGCAAGGTCAAAAGAAGAAGATCCGGTGGCGATAACCTGGACATCTGGAATCTGATCGGTGATGAGTTTGAGGGTCAGCCCTATATTTTCAATGCGCTGAGCTTCGTCAATAAAAAGTATGCGATGAGTGCCGATAATGGACTTCAGGCGGGTCGAGGTCGTATTTGACAGAAGATCGCGAACATCACTCTCATCGCCGTTCAGCCGAAGTACCTGGTCATCGTAGTCCTGCAATACAGCCTGAGCAAGGGTCGTTTTCCCCACCTGTCGCGCCCCGAAAAGAAGAATGGCCTTACCCTTGAAAAACCGGCTTGTGAGTTGGCCCTGCAGATCTCTTGCAATAATATTTGGTTTCATTCTTGAATAAGTATAATAATTTTCAATCTAAATCAAGTATTATCGCTTATTCATTCTTCAATTTCTTTGCAAGTGGAACTATTGTTGCACATTTTTGATTTATTGCATCATTGATTATGTCCCCGGCAAGATCTGCCGCTTGTCTCAAGGCATCATCCCTTAAATGGGCATATCGTTGCGTCATAACCGGGGACTTGTGGGTCATAAGTTTTTGCAGGGTGTACATGTCAACCTGACCGCTACTGGCCAGCATGGATGCATATACGTGCCTTAGGCCATGGAGAGGTCGGAAGTCTTTTGGAAGTCCTGCAGCTGTTTTAATCAAATTTACAGGTTTGTTGATGTCAGTTCTTTGATTTCCATTGCGGCCAGGAAAAACATAGGCGCTTTCTTTAGGAAGGTTTGTAAAAACCTGTCTTGCAGCGCTGTTTAATGGGATTTTCTGGCTTACCTTTCCTTTTGGATCACGAAGATGAATAAAACCTCGTTCAAAGTCTAAGTCATCCCACTGGAGCTTGAACATCTCACCGCGCCTCATGCCGGTGTACAAAGCGGTCAGCATCATATTGGCGGCAATATTATGGCTGGATTTTTCTATTGCGTTAAGAAGCCCTGCAAGTTGAACGGGATTTAAGTCATCAGTCTTGCAGTTATCTACTGTTGGAATTTCGATCTTGAACGAAAGGGCAGGGCAGAGCCCTTTGTTAAAACCGAAATTGGCTATCCTGCGGAGTAAAGCCAGCACATGTTTTACCGTTTGCGGGCTTTTAGTTTTTGATAATTTGATTCTTAACCTGTCAACATCAAGTTGAATTATCTCACAGGATTCCTTTTTGCCGTAGGGTGTTTGAAGATAAAGTTCGTATCTGTTTTTATCAGTCCTAAAACCTTTCGAATCAGTTTTTTGTAAAGTGTATTCTTCCCAAAGTCGGTTTATAGTCCACTTACCTTTCTCTATCTCTCTTTGTACGGTGTTGGGTAGCTGTTTTCCTTCAATGCGATTTGTTCGCATTTTTGAGGCTCTGGCTGGAGTCATATCGTCTTGATGTTGACGGCCAGCTTTTTCTTCAATCAGTTTCCCATTTTTTCGATATATAATGTAGTAAATCTTTTCAACCTTTGCAGAGCCGGTTGCTTTTGATTCGACATAATAAACACCAGGATAATTTGTTTTAACTCGTTTTTGCGCCGGCATGATTGACCTCTTTGTTTTTTTTTTACCCAACAGTATACCCAACACTTTGAGCATAATACAAGGTAAGTAGAGGGATGTCAAACTTGCCGAAACCGATAGAGATCCTTGCTGGTAAGGGGTTTTGTGGGATGTAGGTAATTAGGGGTAATGATGGGAATTCGGCCTGTCACGCCGGAGGTCGCGGGTTCGAGCCCCGTCCGCTCCGCCAGCAAATTCAAGGGTTTCAACCTTACGGTTGAAACCCTTTTTTTATTGCATTTGGCCTTCCGCTGCTTTCATGCGTCGCATGGGAATCCCTTGCGGGACGCAGTGCATCTCGTCAGTACCACCATCCTCAGTGCTTCCCCTTGATATTTTTTTCAGGTTCAATCCTTGCTATCCCCGCTGTTTATTTCATTTCTCAATCAAGATGTATGCGAGGAGAAAAGCGAGCCGCGACGAAGCAGTACAATGAGTACGGTGAGGAGCGGCGCAGCGCATTCGACGAAGTGAACGCTTGATTGAAAATGGAATTACTTGATGAATCAGGATGCGGCACATAGGAGCCAGGTGAAACCTTTATGGCGATGAAGAGGGGCAGACGCCTTCTTCTTATCTTTTGACCTTACTTTTGAACTGCTCGTTGACCTTATACACAAAGGCCAGAACCTCGGCCACGGTACGGTAGAGTTCGGCGGGGATCTCCCGGCCCAGGGGTATTTTGGCCAGCAGTTCAACCAGGTCGGGGTCTTCCTGGATATAGACACCGGCCTCTCGGGCGGTCTCGATAATCTTGCGGGCAATCTCGCCCTTGCCGCTGGCGACAATTCGGGGGGCGCTGCCTTTCTCGGCATCGTAAATGATGGCAACAGCCTTGTCTAATCCTTGTTGCTCGGCCATGTTTATGCCTTGGTATCTAAGAGCGATTGACCGGCCGGCACCAGTAGCCTGATGAGATCGGTGTCGGGGGCATTGGCTGTGCCTGCAAAAGACAGGCCCTGGAGGGGGAGTGGAATCTCTGCCAGTTGTTGTTTGAGGTCATCGCTGAACTGACCAACAAAATCAGCCTTATCCTGAGAATCACAGTTGAATCGCATCCATAGGCCATCATCGGTCTGAAAAAATTCGATCTGGATATTGCCAAGGCCGGTCAAAGCCAGATGCAGGGAGAAGTGCAGTTGTTTCTTTTGCTCATGGTCTTCTGTTTCCTGTCCCTGTTTCTCATCAATAAGGAGATAACCCTGGTCGAGAAAGGGCAGGGGCAGGGGGAGAATCAAGGTCTTATCCTGCTCCAGGCGCACTTGGCTCAGTTGGAAACTTTCGATGGTGGAGAGCAGGGACTTGCCTGACTCGCCAATTTTTTCTGATTTTTCAAAAAGATGTAAGGTCTCCAGGATCGCCGACTTGAGAGATCCCGTATTCTCTTCCTGTATGCCTCTCCCTAACTTAGCTTCCATCTGCAGGCCTATGGTGTCAATGATCTGCCGCAATGTTTCCCCACCCTCTTTCCCGGTTAAGGGTTTCTGTTGCAGGGACAAGAAATCGGCGAAGGCCTGGCGGCTGGTAGGCGATAAGCTCTCGATAGCCGGATTTGGTGGCTGCTGAATCACCTGTAAAAGCGAGGTCAGGTCAAGAGTCTGGCCGATAAAGGTGAGGGTGCGGCCCAGGTAGTGTTGCAAGGGGGCGGTGACGATCTTGAGTTCAAGCTGGGGGGCGGTTGTAGTGACCAGGAGCTGCAGAGATTGACCGGGGGTCAAGGTTACCGAGTCCGATTGGGCCAGGATGCGACTGGAGCCAATGTCGAGGACGAATTTGTTGTCGCCGGCCGCACTCACCACGAGGGCGTGCAGGGCCTGCCCTGCTGACATCTGGGGCGGGTGATATTGTTGGCCGCCGGCCCCGGACGTTGATGAGCCGAGGATAGGCGAAGATGAGAGGGGGGCGATGGGTTCCATACTCTTCTTTCGGCCGATGGTGAAAAAAACTTAGGGGACGTTATCAATAAACGTAACTGCTCACCATAATAAAGTAGGTCGGGTTTTAACCCGATGCCTGGCTTGCCACGTTGCCCCTGTTGTCGGGTTGAAACCCGATCTACGTGTTTCCCCGTGTTTCAATCGGAAAATTACGCGGTCTGTATCCTTTCACGAAGCTGCTTGCGTTGCTCCATCAGGCAGCAGGAGGCAATGAGATCGCGGTCTTTTTGCGAGATATTGTCAAACTGCAAGGCAACTTGCCAGCGTTCTTTGCGTAATCTTTGTGTGCGGATTACATGGGCCTGGAGGTGTAAGTCTATGTTGATGTGAGGAAGTTTGACATGAAGACGGATGCGTTGTTTGTTAACAAATTCTGAGGAGAAGATGGCCAGGGTGCCGCCTTCGGAAAGATCCAGGGTTTCTCCGGAAAAACTCCAGGCATGGGCTCTTTCTTCGGGGCCAGGTTCGTAACTGGCGGTGATTGAGGTTCTCAGGTCGGCGCGGAAATAAGTGCGCAGGCTGGTGGGGTCGATGGATTTCTGGGCCAACAGCTCTATTATCCGATCTCCTTTGATGGCTTCAATCTTGGCCGTGAAGGTGTGGGCGTGTTCTTCACCCTTTATGGCTACCATGCAGTTTTTGCTGGTGTCGATATCGGCAGGGAGTTGTTTGGGTGGGAAGACCATGAAGAAAAGCGGAGCGATGGATTCCTTATAGATACATTTTAATTGTACGGATTTGCCGTTGGCGAGTGGCAGATTGATCTCTGCCGGTTGGCTGTCTGGTATCTTTCTTATAATATCGGTAAATGAATGTGGCATGGTAACACGCTGGATATGTAGGTAAAATATATATATTGAAAAGTGGAGACAGTATTTAGGAGCCTTTACGAAATAACGTGTCTCTTTATATCTCTTTCGTTACGGCTCGTTTTGCCGTTCTGGCCATTGAGATATCTATATTGTTGAGCTACAACTGCTCACAGGTCTTTCACCAAGACATTCAAGCGCAGCATGCGTCGCTGGGCAAGCAGGCATTGCCCAACAATCCGGTCTCGGTCTTCATCATTGATTTCCTCGTAGTGATACGCAACCACATACCGGTTTCTCTCAACTTCGGTTGTCCTGACCGGACTGGCCAGAAAAGAGAGGGTGCTGCCATGATCGTTGGGCAGGATGAGTTTGAGCTTGACTACTTTATCGGCAGGCGGCTTGTGGTTAAAAATTGCCAGCAGACCGCTGCCGCTGATATCAATAGTAGTCCCCGGTATTTGCCAGTATTGATTTTGGACTTCTGTATCTTCTGGGGCTTGGGATCTGGCTATCATGGGCATGGTGAGGTCAACCCGAAAGTAATCGCGCATCTGCTCATGGCTGATAGTCTTTTGGGCGATCATCTCCAGGACTTGCTCGCCGACCACTTTCTGAATCATGGCCTCAAGGGAGACAATGCGCCCCGCTATATCGAGGTTGATGATGCAGGACGTTCTGGTGTCAAGGTTACCTACAGGCAGGGTGCCGGGAACAAACAGGAGATTGAAATTGGGGGCAGTCGTCTTTTGAAAAATGCATTGTTCACGCTGGCGCTTGTCCTCGCCCAGAAGAGGCAGAAAAATTCTGACCGGTTTGGCGTCGGGAATGGTATTGATGAAATCCGTTTGGGTGGCCACGATAAGAACCCTCTGAGCGTTCAGGTTGTTGGGATGGGCGCGTCTATCCGGGTAGCCCTGTTGTCGGGAAACCCGACCTACGCGTTCTTGCTCCCATGCGCCGCATGGAAACCTGTTGTCGAGTTGAAAGCAGACCTATTCGGCACCCGGTGCATTGTAGGTCGGGCTTCAGCCCGAATCTCGAAAGAGCTTCTGTAGTCTTCTCTAACAGTCTTGACACAAACTATCAATATTTCACTGTATTGTCAAACTGTTCAGCGTCTTTTTGGTCTGGAGATGATTTATAAGGGCGGTGGGGCAGGGAAAGATCAGAGGGAATTATTCAGGATGCCACCATTCTGAGAAGTGGTGGTCTGGCGGTACCCGTTCAAGGCGGCGCGTCCGCCCTGCATCTCTTTGATCTCGTGGGTCAAGAGGGATTGTATATTGGTGGCGGTTGAGAGCAAAGCCCTGTTATGGGTCAAGACCTGGCGCATGATCTCCAGCCGTTTTTCCAGCAAGGGCAGGGTTGATGCGGGCGGGCTAATTTCTTCCAGGGCGGTCATCAAGAGCTGATCGGCGAGCTCGGCCTGTTCCTGCAGTTGCAAGAGCTCCGTTCCCCAAATATCCAGGGTCTCGGCGTTTTTGTTGCCGCTCTCACTGTTAATGGCGATAAACAGGGAAAGCATTTCCTCGTAATGGGTGATGGAGGACTGGAGCAGGGCAGCAATGACTTCCGGGTCTTGCGGTGGTGCTAAAGGCTCTTGCATCTTGGTTTCGTGTTTCATCCTCTGCTTAACCGGCGGCGTTCAGGGCCACATACGGTTTATCCGCCATTGCCCTTTGTGGCTGTACTGCCACTGGTATGGCTTCTCCTTGTTGCTGGCGGTTGTTGATGTCAACGGCCTGGCCCCAGGTCTCACGGAGGCCAACCAGCAAATTCTCAACGGTCTTCAGCTTGTCACCGGAATCATCCTTGCGGGCACCATTCAATTCACGAATCATGAATTGGTAGAGGCCATCAAGGTCGGCGGCAATCTGACCGCCGATTTCATGGTTGAGGGTATTAGAAAACTCGGTGATGATGGCCAGGGTTTTACTGATTCGTCCCAGTTTTTCGGCCTGATTGCCATTTTCTCCAGCCATCATTGCCTGACGGGTAAAACGGATGGCACCATCGTAGAGCATGAGCAGAATTTGTTCAGGAGTGGCTGTATTGATCTGATTCTGTTGATATTGTTGTTGCTGGTACTGATTGTGATAGGCGTTCATGATTAAGTCCTTTTAATCGTTAACCTTTTAGCATGTTGCTCAGCATGTCCATTTGCTGAGTGAGAAAAGACCCTTGAGCGTTCAGGCCGCTGACGATATTTTCCATCGCCGTATATTGGGCGCGGAGCCTGGCCTCTTTCTTGACCATTCGTGGCTCCATGTTCAGGATCTGGTCATCGATTCGCTTGGCGCTCAGGTCGTAGTTTGCTTTCTTGGTGGCATACAGGCCGGTGGTGCCGCTGGTTACTGTCAGCAGGTAGGAGTTTAATTTTTTCATCACCCCGTCCGTGCTGTCTTCGCCGGCCAGCAGTTTGACCACGCCTTCAAAATTATTGGCAAGGGCGTCATCCATCTTGGTGTTATTCTGGGCCAAGGTGCCATTCAGTTGGGTAGTAATCCCCAGTTCGGACAGGAGTTTCATCGAGCCGCTGGTGTTAATCACCGAGCTTAAGGCGTTCTGCAGGCCACGTTTAACACTACTGATCGAGGAGTCGCCCCGCAGGACCGAACCAAGAAGATCAACCGTGTCCGGGTCGTCGTCGGGAACAGTAGCCCCGCCGAATTCTGCATAGCCGGAGAGGATCCAGTCCATGGTCTTGTTGTAGCTGCTCACAAAATTGGTCAATTTTTCCTTCAAGGCGCCGGTGTCGGATTTGATCTCCAGCAGGGAGGTTTTGAAGGGCGGCGTTTTGGTTGCATCTGCTTCGCTCACACCATTGAGATTAAGGGTCACTCCGCTGATGGCCCCGCTGATGGTGTTGCTGTTGCTGACGACTTTGATGCCATCAATATAGGCCTCGGCCTGTTGAGCGGCTTGCGTGGTGGTTGTGACCATGGCGGTCGGGGCCAGGGTATTGGTTGTGGTAAAGGTGGTGCTGGAATCGATACCGGTTAAGGCTAGACGATACGGAGTGGCCGAGCCGTCATTGATGATAGCAGCCTTGATGCCGGTGGTGGCCGATTGTTCATTGATCGCCGCGGCCAGACCAAGCAGGGAATTGTTGGTTGAATCAACCGTGATAACCGTGTCCGTTCCACCCTTGCTCAGGGTGAAGGTACCGGTACCGAGCAAGGCATCGGTTTGGGATGATAAGCCATCACTGATCGTTTTTTGTACCTGGGCTAATTGCGTGACTGCAATATTATAACTGCCGCTGTTCGCATTGGCACTGGTGGCGGTAAACGGGGCGTTGGCAGCTACGGAGACGGTATTCGAGCGAACCTGACTGGTGAGGGTCATGTCGCTGACCGCTGTTTTCAGGCCGTCGAGGGTGGTCTTAAACTGGGCGTAGGCCTCAAGCTTTGCGGTATTGCTTGTTTTTTTCGCTTCCAGTCGGTCGATGGGCATCCGCTCGATTTCCATCAACTGGGTGATGATCTTGTCGGTGTCTAAGCCGGTGGCAAGTCCACTAAACGTGATTGACATAATTGTTTACCTCCGAGAAAACACACCTTTCCTGTCGGCACTGAGAAGTCGGGTTGAAACCCCGACCTACAGGAGGCCATAATCGGCTTTTGAAGCTCCACCTACATCTCCCCAAACCGTGGTTTGCAACGGATTGGCAAGATTTATTGCTTGAATGTCAAATGTAGGTCGGGCTTCAGCCTGAGTCTTACCGTGTTACAACCTTACGCTTCGGTATCGACAATATTCCCGCGCAGATCGTCCAAGGCCTTCTGCAATGCGATCAATTCCTCGGTCGGAATCTGGCGCACTACCTTGTCGGTCTTCTGGTCAAAGATCTTGACAATCAGGTCGGCGTTGTCGTTCTGCTCAAAGCGTACGCTGTACAAGCCGTCTTCGGTCAGGGCCTTGATCTGGCTGAGCAGCTCTTCGGCCTGCACGCCCTTTTCGGCAGGGGCGGTCTGCGGCGAATCCGCAACCTTTTCCTTGTTCTTGCGCTGGGTGTCTATCTGTTCGGATGCCTGGGGTCGTTGTTGAACGGCTCCACCCACACTGGCGGTCATATCTATATTCATTACCTGCTCCTTCCCTTGCTGCCAAGGGAAGAGGGGCCGACCGTAAAGTCGGCCCCTCTTTGTTTTGTCAGCCTTCAGTCATCGGGTTGCAACCCCGATCTACATCTACCCTGTAGCCTCTTGTAGGTCGGGCTTTAGTCCGATAACCCTTGCTCGGATTAACCCAACAGTGATAACGCCAACTGTGGAGCCTGGTTAGCCTGTGCCAGAATGGAGACACCGGCCTGCTGCAGGATGTTGTTCTTGGTCATTGCCGAGGTTTCCTGGGCAATGTCCGCATCCAGAATCCGGCTGCGGGCAGCAGAGAGATTCTCGGAAACGTTTGACAGGTTAGAGATAGTGGACTCAAAGCGGTTCTGCACCGCACCAAGCTCACCACGCATACTGTCAACCTGACCAAGCGCACCGTCAATGGACTTGATGGCGTTGGCAGAACCGGTAACTGTGGTAATGTCTACACCGTCAATACTGCTCAGGGTACTGATATTAGCAGAACCTGCAACGCCAGCAAAAAGAGAACCGGCTGAATCTGCGGCGTTACTGCTGATATTAAATGAGCCAGAGGCGGAGAAGGAGACTTCGCCGCCGACAACGGTGGAGTCGGTGTTGGTTCCAATTGCAACTAATTCTGCAGCCGCATCAGCACCGGCAACGTCTGTCAGCGTAACGGGAGCTCCTTCATTGCCATCAACAGTCATGGTTGCAGTAGTACCAGCTGCCCCTGCGCCACTGTGGACAAAATTACCAATCGCAATATCATACCCTGCTGATTGGGTTAAGGTTATGCTTGCAGTGGTATCACCAATGGTGGCAGTGATGCCGGTGCTTCCGCTCTGGTCATTAATGGCCTGGACCATGGCTGAAAGATCGCCTGTAGTTACGGAGGCACTGATACTTGTTGCAGTAGTGCCACTTCCTTTCAATTCAAAAGTCACTGTTCCGTTTGCACTGAGCCCTGCCAGAGTAGCAGTAGTTTTTGCCTCGGCTGTCACGCCGGTGTCGGCAGACTTGGCGTTGACCAAAGTAGCAATGTCTTTGGCGCTGTTGTCTGCTACGACAGTAGCAGTACTGGAGCCTGCAGGTCCGACGATGGTCAGAATTTGGTTGCCAACATTATTGCCATTAGTCGTAGTAGCGATAGCCGGGGCAGAAGCTACTTCAATGCCTTGGGCAGCAACAGCATTATTTGAGGTTAAGGAGTAGTTTCCAAGATCTGCAGCCTGTGCAGAGTCAATGCCAAAAGAAATGGTTTGATTAGCATTGGCACCCACCTGGAACTGAGCGGAAGTCATGCTGCCATCCAACAGGCTTTTGCCGTTGAATGTTGTGGTGTCAGCAATACGGGTCATCTCTTGCTTGAGCTGGTTGACTTCAGCTTGCAGGGAAGTACGATCCGAGGAGCTGTTGGTGTCGTTGGCTGACTGAACGGCCAGCTCACGCATACGTTGAAGAATATTGGTTGTTTCCTGAAGCGCACCCTCAGCCGTCTGGGCCAGAGAGATACCGTCATTGGCATTACGAGCTGCCTGATTCAGACCGCGGATCTGCGAGGTCATGCGATCTGAAATTGCCAGTCCGGCCGCATCGTCCTTGGCGGAGTTGATACGAAGACCAGATGACAAACGCTGCATGGATTTTGCCAGCGCTGTTTGAGACGAGCCCAAGTTACGTTGAGCATTGAGAGACATTACGTTTGTGTTAATTGATAATCCCATGATATTCCTCCATGAATATGTAAGAAGGGGGTACTGCTGGGCGTCCTTGCCCGGGTGAAACGTTTAGGTACTGCGTTACTGCTGGTTGAGCTGGTATGTTTTTTGTCGGGTGCACCTCCTTGGTTGGTGGTTTTTTGTTTCTTTCAATTTGTATCGGTCACTTGTTTTCAAGACTTTAGGGGGAAATGTAAAAAAGATTTATTTCTCCCTTAAATTATCTATCGGTGGTTGGTTGAAAGAAGTTTAGGGGGGGAACGAAAATATTGTCGGTCGGGTTTCAAGCCGTCGCTGGGTTCATCTGGTTCCCATGCGCTGCATGGGAACCCATCCTGGATGCGGTGTGTCCCGTGGCATATTGTAGATAGCTCACCCGCTACCGGGCAGTTTTACGTTACCACCGTCAGGTCCCAATTTTTTTGATAGCCCCAGCTGTAGATGGAAAACGGGATGCGGCGCATCCACACTGCGTTCCCATGTGGCGCATGGGAACGAGGAAGCAAGAAAGGCCGGTTGAATGAATCAACCGGCCTTTCTGTCCTGCTCTATCTTTCAGGTATTATCCCTGCAATAACTGCAATGCCAGTTGCGGCGTCTGGTTGGCCTGGGACAGGATGGCAACACCTGCCTGTTGCAGGATGTTGTTTTTGGTCATGGACGAGGTCTCCTGGGCGATGTCGGCATCGAGAATCCGGCTGCGGGCTGCGGACAGGTTCTCGGAGACGTTTTGCAGATTGGCAATGGTGGATTCAAAGCGGTTTTGCAGGGCGCCGAGGTCGCCGCGCATCCTGTCAATCTGGCCAACCGCTCCGTCAATGGCCCGGATGGCATCGGATGCGCCGGCAATAGTACTGATATCCACATCGTCGATGGAGTAAAGGGTGCTGCCGTTGGCGGCGCCGGCAACGGTGTTGTCAAAAAGAGAACCGCCGGTGTCGATGGCGGTACTGCTTACCGTGTACGAACCATTGGCGTAAAAGGAAACCTTTCCACCAACGACAGTGGAGTTATTTCCCGCAGTTGTTAAAGAAATTGCGGTGGGAGTGGCATCTTCATTGCCTTCGACAATCATGAGGTCGGCGGGAACACTGTGCGTATAAGCACTGATCTGGATGTCGTATCCGTCTGCCTGGGTCAAGGTGATCTTGGTCTTGTCGCCGCTCAGGGTGGCGATGATGCCGGTATTGCCGGCCTGATCATTGATGGCATTGGACAAGGAGGTGAGGTCGCCAACCTCCACCAGAGAGCTGACCGGAATTTCCTCGCCTGTACCTGTATTGGTTCCAGCCAGTTTGAATGAAACTATTCCGGCGCTGTCAATGCCGGAGATTGTAGCTATCGTCCTGGCCTCGGCACTTACCCCGGTGTCTGTGGATTTTACATTGATTGCATCGGCAATTGTTTTGGCACTATCGTTGATAAGAACGCCAACGGTAGATACTGCGGAACTTTCAGGGCCAAAGATACTCAGGGTCTGGGCGCCAACATTATTGCCTAAAACATTGGTCGCAGCCGCTGTTGTTGCCGCTTCAATACTGAAAGCTGTAGCATTCGTTGATTCCAAGGTGTGGTTGCCAAGCTGTGCAGCCTCAGCTGACGGAATCGAGAAAGAAATGGTCTCGTTGGCATTGGCACCCACCTGAAACTGGGCATTATTCAGGGTGCCATCAAGAACGTTTCGACCGTTGAATGAGGTGCTGCTGGCAATGCGGGTCATCTCCTGCTGGAGCTGATTGACCTCGGCCTGCAGGGAGGCGCGATCGGAGGCGCTGTTGGTGTCGTTGGCAGATTGGATGGCCAGCTCGCGCATACGCTGGAGGATATTGGTGGTCTCCTGGAGCGCGCCCTCAGCCGTCTGGGCCAGAGAAATACCGTCATTGGAGTTACGGGCGGCCTGATTGAGTCCCCTTATCTGGGAGGTCATCCGGTCGGAAATGGCAAGACCGGCGGCATCGTCTTTGGCCGAGTTGATTCTCAGGCCGGAAGAGAGCCGCTGCATGGAGCGGGCCAGGTCTGTTTGTGATTTACCAAGATTGCGTTGAGCGTTTAATGATGGAACGTTTGTATTGATTGTGAGTGCCATGGTCGATCCTCCTTGAAAGGGTAGCTTGGCGTCGTAATCTTTACAAACGTAATGTCGGTTGTGCGTGTCGGTTTCTCAGGCCGTTGTTCTTTACTTCGTACCTCGCAGGTAACTCACTTTTCGTCAGCGAGGTGAAAAAAGTTTAGGGGCAGTTATGAAATAAGCAACGCTTTTTTGCTTATTTCGTTACTGCCCCTTATGCCGAATACATGCAACAGGCAATCAGTACCGTCTGTTGCATGTATTCGGCTGCTGGTAGCCAACCACAACCGACCACTATGAAATAAGCAACGCTTTTGTGCTTATTTCGTTACTGCCCCTTATGCCGCACTTAAAAACAGCCAGTCAGTACCGGCTGTTTTTAAGTGCGGCTGGAACAAGCAAGGATGAAGGTCATAAAATAAGCGGCGCCTGGCAGCGAGGGCAGAAAGAACACGTGGTGTATTGTGTGGAAACGGAGAAGAAAAGAGGCGGAGACGAGTGACGCGGCACTATTTGTAGTGTGACCACATTCTTAATACTTTAACGACACGATGCTTGTTTATGACTTGATAGACAAGGTGATGTTGAATGTTGATCCGCCGTGAGGAAGCACCTGAGAGATCACCCGTCAATTTTTCATACGGAGGCGGATTTTGAAATGGATTTGTATGCAGAACCATTAAGAGGGCCTGTGCTTTTTCTTTCAAACCTGCTGCGGAGAGTTTGTGGGCATCTTTCTGGGCGTGTTTGGTGTACAGGAGTGCCCAGCTCACCAGGACAGCTCCTTGCTACATTCGCCAATTGGGGTCTGCAAACCTTCCAAAATAGACTCGCGCATACCTGGGATGGACAGCAAATACATGGTTTCTTGAATTGATGCCCAATCTTCAGCCGAGACCAGCACCGCGTTATTTCGTTTGCCGGTGATAATTACCGGCTCATGGTTTGTGGCCGTTTCATCAATAATCCGGTACAGGTTGGAGCGTGCTTGGCTTGCTGTGAGTGTGTGCATGGTATCCTCCTTGTTGCATGTGGGTATCGTGCGATAATGCGTACGTTTTATCAATCAAGCAGTGCGAAGTCGCAAGCAGGAAGGAAACGACAAAAATGAAACCAGATGCCATAAAAAAAGCCCGATTCTTTTGCAGAAAGAATCGGGCCGGTACGATAAGCAAAGAAGGGGGTCAGGCCGGCAGCGGGGTTCGCGATTGGTACTCGGTATTTTCGAGGATAATCTGAATGGCCCGGTTAGTTTTGGGGGCAAAGAGAATGGGGGCCGCCAGATTCAGGGTGATCTTCTGGTCGGGCGGCACGGTGACCACGCTCAGGATGAAGCATTCTTCTTCCGGGCTTATCTGTAATGAGTTTCGCTCCGCCGAGTCAGGGATGGCCTGATAATCGACAAAGAAATTGGTCGGGTCGGTAAGGACAAAGGCGATGTCTGGATCATCGACGCTCTGGATCCAGAACAGCGGGCCTTCTTTCCGGTTGGGCATGACGATAAATGAGCGCAGGGTGGGAAAACCGATCAGGCCGGCGGGAAAGATGAGCAGGTTGTCGGGGTCATATTCAACTTCGCCAAAGCGTGTCTCTATTTTTTTCATTTTTTCTTTATTCCCGTTGAAAGGTTATCACTGAGGGCATCGAGATCGGTCATGTTCCACTGGACTGCGGCCTTGTTTTCCATGGTGATCCGGTCATAGATCTCCTGCCGGTAGATTTTTTTGTCGTGCGGGGCCTCAATGCCAATACGCACACCGCCCCCTTTCAACTCTACGACCTTGATTATTATATCGTCGCCGATGACAAATCCTTCCCCGGCTTTTCTGGTAAGCACCAGCATGGTTAAGCTCCGTAAATATGAATGAAGACCAGAGTATGGTCTGAGGTTTCGGCGCAAGCGTTGAGGGTCATCCGACAGGCAAAAAAACTCATTTTTCAAGGCACCCTTCAGTCGAAGAATACTTTCTGACCTGAATTTATGCTATCTGTTAGAAATAATCAAGGATAGAGATTTTAGAAACCTTAGAGGTGATGGACAGTGCTGCCTGGAAGGCAGTCTCCTGCTTGGTGATTTCGGCGAAGGTCTCGATGGCGTCGGCATCCTGGTAGCGGGAGAGGATCTGGTTGAGGTCGATACGCACATCCTCCTGGTGCAGCATCGCCGTTTCTGCACGGCTGGCGCGGTTGCCAAGCTGGCTGCGGAGGCGGCGGCTCTGGTCGGCGGCAGTGTCGATGTTGTCCATCTGTACCTGCAGGCCACCTCCCGCACCCAAAGGGTCGTCGACATTGCCGGCGCGCAGGGCCTCTTCTAAGCGGGTGAGCACGCTGAAGATGTCAACCCGTCCTGCGTCCGAGGCATAGACTGCCGGCGGGGTGGGACCACCGGCCTGCATGGTTGCGTTGTTGATTCCCAGGAATAGATCGTTGCCGGTCAGGGTCGTTTGCAGGTATTCGCCTGGGGTGATTTCGAGTTCGGTAGGATTGGCATCGCCCTGGTAGATATAAGGCCAGGTGGTCGAATCGGCCTGGTTGTAAGGCGGGGGTACCGGCACCAGAGGGTCGGGGTTGTAATTGGGGTTGGGGACAAAGGGCTTGATGTCTTCCTGGTAGCCACCAAAGATGTACTTGCCATCCACCGTGCCGTTGGCGGCATCGAGAAGCTCCTGCCGCATTTGATTGACTTCATCGGCAAAAACGGTCATGTCGGCTGGGCTCATGGCGCCGTTAATGGAGTTGATGGTGATCTCCTTGACCCGTTGCAAGATGTTTTCCACATGCTCAAGATGTCCATCTGTGGCCTCCATCTTGTCAAGTGAGACCCCCATGGTTTCGAGGTAACGATCGGTGCTTCTGATCTGGGTGCGAGTGGTCAGTACGGGCCGTATGGCGGCTGGATCATCGGAGGGTTTGCTCAGCTTGATGCCGGTAGCACCCTGGGAACGGAGATCTTCAAGCCTGCTGGTGATTCGGCCAAGATTGGTTTGGAGCATACGGTAGGTGGTGCCATCGGTTACTTTCATTGTTGTTCACCTGTCTTGATTATCGTTTCAGGTTCATGAGGGAATTCATCATCTCATCGACCGTGGAGAGGAATTTGGCGGATGATTCAAAGCCGCGCTGGAAGAGGATAAGGTTGATCATCTCTTCATCGAGTGATACACCAGCCAGTCCATCACGCATATTTTGCAACTGTACCATTGCATCCTCGGCCCCGCCTAACGAGAGTTCGTTCTGATTGGCCATGATGCCGACTGTGGCGGTCATCTTACCATAAAAGGCATCAAAATTGTCAGAACCATTGATGAGAGTAGTTTCGCCCAGATTAGCAATGAGCAGGGCGTTACGGTTATCGCCAGGGGCAATGGCCGTTGCTGGCGGGACGATGGTGCCGGCCGCAACTTGATTGGAGTCGGTGAGGTCCACGGCGATGTTTCTGGCGGCATCCTTCCAGAGAGGATCTGTGGCCAGGGGCGGTGGCGGAATAGGGGTGAAGAAGTTTCGGCCGGAGATCGAATCAAGCCCTGCTCCTGCTGTATGGACGGCGTTGACCGCATTGGTTATCTCGTAGGCCAGTTGATCCAGATTGTCATTGAGCCCGGGGATAACAACGTCACGGATATTGACCAGACCGTAAAACTCTCCGCCTAAGTTATTCAGGCCTATGTCTCTGGTGACCCCGCCGCTATGCAGCACCAAGTCAAGATCCTGGCCGTTGGGAACCGCCTCGATGGTCATGGGTTCGGTTCCTTGAACCAGCGGCAGGCCACCCGGAAGCTGAACAGCCATCATGCCCTTGGAATCATAATATGTTTGGACGCCAAGGCTTGAGGCCAACTCTTTAGCCAGCATGTCACGACGGTCTCGGGCGCTATTGGCGGTTTGGCCTTGAATCTCGACGGTGAAAATACGGGAGTTGAGCTCGGCAATTTCGGTAATTTGGGAATTGACGGCATCCACCTTGGAAATGAGGGAGTCGTTGATGTTTTGCTGAACCGTGTTCAGGTCGTTGGTGATGGTGTGAAAGTTCTCGGCCAGCAACTCGCCACGTTGAATAACGATGTCGCGTTCCACCAAGCCGCTGGGGTTGACAGAGAGCTCCTGCCAGGAGTCAAAAAAACTGTCGATTTCCGTGGCCAGGTTATTGTCGGTGATGCTGAATACCCGTTCGAGTTCGGCAAGAGGATTGGCTTGACCGCTCTGGAGGCCAAATTCGATGGATTTTTCCTGGAGCTGGTTGGTGACAAAGGTGTCATGGTCGCGCCGGACATTGGAGACGATAACTCCCTGGCCAATAAAGAAACCGCCGAAATTCATGGAAGGATAGGGCGTGAGTTCCGCGCTTTGCCTTGAGTATCCAGCGGTGTTGACGTTGGAGATATTGTTGCCGATGATCTCCATGGATTTTTGGTTCACTTCCAGGGAGGTCCTGCCGGCATTGAGGGCGGTGAATAATCCAGCCATGTTGTGGGGTCCTTGGTTAGGGAAATAAAATATTACTTATCATACGGGGTTGTTGAGTTCTGTATGCTGATATATCGGTAAAAGATGGGGGATTGTTTAGGTGCCGTTGCAAAAAGAGCAAGACTCTTCTTGATCTTTTTGCCTGCGCCCCTTGTTCGAATACCCAGTAAGCCGTGGTAACAAAATAACATAGCCATTTGGTTGACAGGAACGGTATAAGGATCTGTAACGAAACGAGCATAAATGGCCAAGTTATTTCGTAACGGTACCTGAGTTGTCAAATGAGCAGTGTTCTTTTTTGCTTGCAGCGGCATCTGGCAGATACAAGGCGGTGTGATGAAAGAACCATATCCTGTGCTGGAAGGTTGGGATGGAGCTGAGTGGGAAATAGAGTTGTGAAGCGGGGGAGGAGCATCCATGAACCGGATTTTTAGGTGGTATATGGGAACCAGAAATGATAGAGGCGGATTACAAACCTGCCTATGGGTTGGGGAAAATGCAGGATGGGGGATTAAGCCGTTGTAATAAAAATACTCTAAAAAGCAGGGGATAGAAACGGGCGAGGGCCATTAGCGAATGAGCGGGAAGCATGCTCATTCACGAACGACATAAGGTGCTGTAATAAAATGAGCAAAAATGCATTGCTTATTCCATAACGGAACCTTGTATGATCGATCGTCGGCAGATGTAGCCTGCCAGACGCCACGCCAGAAAACAGCAGAACAGATTGCTGTTTTCTGGACGTTGCATAAGAGTCCGTAAGCTGAAAAGAGTAAAAAGAGCCTTGCTCTTTTCAGCAACGGCCTCTAAACTCGGCCCGAGAGAAGTCGGCCGTTGACGGGCGCGGCAACGGTGCCGGCGGTTGCGGAATAGGTGGAGGTTACAGTGCGCTTGCCGAAAAATTCCATGGTTTGCCGGATCCAGCCTAAGGTGGACTTGAACAGATAGGCGTTACGGCGGTTTTCATGGCGAATCTGGGTGGCAATGGTCTTGTCGGACGGATCGATAGTCTGGGTATGGGCGAGGATCTGCAACAGCTCTTCCTTCTCGGCCATCACTCGGGTCATGGCGGGAAGGTTCAGGATTTTGGCGCATTCCCGTTCTTCGATGAGCAGGTCACGGAGACGGAGGAGATACTCGTGGGTCGTATGAGTGCTCATATCTGTTTCTCCTCCAGCAGAAACTGCATCAGGCTGCTGGCTACCTTGTTGAGATCGGGTTGATAGGAGCCGTCGGCAATCTGGGCCTTGAGTTCCTGAACCCTTTCGTTGCGCTGGGTTTGCATACTCCCTCCTGTTGCCTGGGCCTTCTGCACATTCTGCAGGACCGATGAGAATTGGACCTGATCCTTGCCTTGACTTTCGCCTGTTTTTTTACCGGCCTGGGTCTTGTCGGCCTTTTTCATGGCCCCAATTTGAGCAAGTCCGCCAACTCCTAAAAATTCTATACTCATAATATCACCTCTCTCTTCTTATGCCGGCTGGCCGGAAGTTGCGTTATCCGCCCAGGCGTCAAGCTTTTCCATTACCGCATCATACGTTTTGTAAGATATGTCAGGGAGTGTTCCCCCAAAGGCCTTCAAGGCCTCGTTAAAACCCTTGTCCACACCTTCCTTAATTGCTGCCAGTCGGGACGGATCACCGCCAGCCATACCAATGGCAAAATCTACTATACGATCAGAGGTTTGCTTAACTCCAAAATAACCATCGTCGGCAATTAAGGCCTGGGCATCCTCCTGGGTCAGTTGGCTGATGTCGATTTCCTGGCTGCCGGTGGCAATCTTGAAATCAACTCCCTGCTCTTTAAGGATATTTAACACTAATCCCCGCAAGAGGTCAAATCCATCGCCCTTGATATTTGGATCCATGGTCAGCGAGCTGGAGTAGGTCGCTGCACTTTCCTGCCGTTGGCTGATGGTGACGGTATCACTGACAGAAGCACCTTTGATTGTGGAATTTTCATTTGTTACCGGCCCTTGCGTTCCCACCGGTTGAAGGTGCTTGTTGTTGTGTTGTTGCAGAACTTTGGGGTCAATGTGGGCCTGATTGCTGATGGTGTTAGCCATGATTTCGCCTCCTTGCGTTGCCCCCCATGCGTCCGTGCAGGAGGATAATGTGTGCTGTGTTTATGTGGGGGAGAAAAGTAAGTCTCCGCTTATAAACAATATCGACAAGAAAAGGAGGAAAGTTTAGAGGCCGTTATAAAATAAGCAGCGTTTTTCTGCTTGTTTTGTTACGGCCTCTTATGTCGCTTCAAGAAAATAGCCAATTTCTTTCGGCTGTTTTCTTGAGCGGCCCTTGTCGAATACCCAACAAGTTGCCAAATAAGCAGTGTTTTTCTGCTTATTCTGTTACGGCCTCTTATGTCGCTTCAAGAAAACAGCCAATTTCCTTCGGCCGTTTTCTTGAGCGGCCCTTCAAATAAGCAGTGTCTTTTGCTTGTCTGGTTACGGCCTCTGGCAGATAACATATAAGAGGTCGTTACAAAATTATTCCGGCAGCGGCGTATATCATTCCGGCAATCATTTTTTATTTTCGATCTTGCCTTTCATCTGCTGGTACATGGCCTCGCCAATGCCTACGCCCTTACCGGCAGCGGTGGACTTCGCTATTTCCATGTCCATCATCTCCTTGTAGAGATCGCTGGCCATATCTTTTTCAAAAAGGCCGCCCTCCGGCACGGTCTTACGCATGGCCTTATACATCTCCTGGATATAGATGGCCTCAAACTCCCGACAGGATTTGCGTAATGATTGCAAATCTTTTTCTTTTCCGGAGGCAGGTGCCGGTTTTCCGGTGGCTCCAGCAGGTATATTCAGGGTGTCTATTGTTGATCGCATTGTTGTCTTGCTGTCCTGGCTCTGCTTGTAGATTAGAGAACAACGAGTTCGCCCTGCATGGCGCCTGCGGCCTTAATAGCCTGAAAAATGGCAATGAGGTCTCGGGGAGTGGCGCCAAGGGCATTGAGGGCATCGGCGACCGCGCTGATGCTGACACCTTCTTTGACTACCATGAGCTCACCATCGTCTTCAGTGATACTCACGGTGCTTTGAGGGATGACCACGGTTTCGCCAGGGGCTAAGGGGTTGGGCTGGACGACATCAGCCGCTTCCTTGATGGTGATAGAGAGGTTGCCATGGGAGACGGCAACGGTTGAGAGTCGCACATCCTGGCCCATGACGATAGTGCCGGTGCGCTCATTGATGACGACCTTGGCGTTGCTGTCAATCTTGATATTCAGGGATTCAAGCTGGGCGATGAACGGCACGGGCTGGGCCTTGAATGAGTCGGGGATGGTCACATCGACCGTGGTTGAATCAATGGGGTTGGCGGTGTTCGGGCCAAAGGTGGTGTTGATCGCCTCACTCATGTGTGAGGCGGTGGTGAAATCAGCGGCGCGCAGGCGGTAAGAGAGGACGCCGTTTTTGCCGAGCGCGACCGGTACGATCTGTTCAATGATGGCCCCGTTGGCGATACGGCCTACGGTGGGGTGATTTTTCTGGATCGTGGCTGCTTTGCCGCCGTAAGAGAAGGCTCCGATGGTCATGGGGCCTTGGGCCACGGCGTAGACCTTGCCATCCGGCCCTTTCAGAGAGGTCATGAGCAGATTGCCACCGGCCAGATTTACGGCATCTCCGATAGAGGCAACCATGACATCAATGGTGGAACCTGGTTTGGCAAAAGGCGGCAGAGCGGCGGTGACCATGACTGCTGCCACATTTTTTGATTTTATCTTGTCAAATTCGACAGGATTGATGGTGATGCCTTGACGCACCATCATATTATAGAGGGCCTGACGGGTGAAGAGGACTTTTTTCAGGTCATCACCAGTTCCGTTCAGGCCGGTTACCAATCCGTAGCCGATCAGTTGATTCTCGCGCACTCCCCCTAATTGGGCGATGTCTTTGATCCTGGTGCCGGTCGCAGTCTGGGCCAGTACTGCCGAGAAGAAAAGCAGGAAGCTGAATACTTTTATAACTTTCATGATGGGGTGCCGGTTTTGTGCTGGTTTTCTCCTGGCTCCGTCGCATGGGAACCATGAGTATTCAAAGAAGTCAGGTAATTCAGAACGGCCAGATATTGTCAATAATTCTGGTGCCCCAGCCTGGATTCTGCTTGTCGCTGACCGCGCCCTTGCCGGTGTAAGAGATTCGGGCATTCAGGACATGTTTGGAGTCAATGGTGTTATTGGCCATGATGTCAACCGGGCGGACAATGCCTGTTAAATAAATGACCTGGGTCTCGTCGTTGACCCTGACCTCTTTGCCGCCTCTGATTTTCAGGTTGCCATTAGGGTAAACCTGGATGACCTGGGTGGTAAGCGAGGCGACCAGGTCTTCTTTACGGACGGTCTTACCCGCGCCCTTAAAGGAGTTGGCAAAATTGGCCTCGAGCATGGTGGTCAAGTTGATGTTGGGATTCTGGGCGATCATATCGGAGTTTTCAATACCCATCAGGTTGGGAATACCAGCGGTGAGGGAGCTGTCCCGATTAGAATTGGTGGAGGCCTCCTTGCTGGCGCTCGCCTTTTCCGAGATGGTGATGGTGACAATGTCGCCGGTGGTTCTGGCCTTGAGGTCGGCATAGAGAGAGTGCTGTTCGCCGGGCCAGAGCGAGCCGTCCGAGGCCGTACCGGTGGTGTCGGTCTGGATTTCTTCTATGGGCTCGGGAATAGTAACCATCTGTTCGTGCGGTTGGGCGCAAGAGGTGAGGAGACCGCTGTAAAGCAGGCCGAGCAGCAGGAGCGATAAGGGTTTCATTTAGATTTGTACCTCGACAAGTCCGGGTGCGGTCACGCGGGCGAAGATTTCTTTGTCGGAACTGGTGTTTTTGACCTTGATGATCTGATCTTGCTTGCCGTCAGTTTTGGCGATACCGCTGGCGGTAAGTTCCAGGCCGTCTTTTTGGCACAGGATCTTTACCAGCCCTCCTTTTTTAACGATCGGAGGGAATTCTATTGCTGTCAGCTCGACTACGGCCCCGGCCTTGATATTGCGGAGCAGCTTTTTACCAACGACCTGGTTGAGTTGCAGGCAAGGCACCCGGAGGTCGGAGAGATCGCGCGGCTCCATTTGAATTTGGGGGGCGGTGATCAGGTCGTCGCGTTGCAGGCTGGACGCGGCTACGGCCACGAGGGCTATGGCCTCCAGGGTGCCGCGGACAGAAAAGTTTTTGATGACCTGGTTATCAATCCGGCCAATGAGCGTGAAGCGGTTGCTGCCGATAAGCTCAGGATTTGAGGGGGTAACTTCCCATTTTATATCCCCGATGGGGACCAGAAAAGGTAAGGGCGGGTCTTTGGGGGTAAAGGTGTATTGGGCCTTGGGGAGTTCTTTGGCGCGCTCGCTTATATAGGCCTCGATGATTTCCTGAATTTTTTGGGCGGTCAGGGTGTTGCCCGAGCGTTCTACAGTCACCGAGGGGGCCCCGTGCCATGTGATTTCCGCTGGGGTAGCAAGTGTATTGATAAGTTTTTTGGAGATACTGTGCGTGTCAAGGACGATTTTTTGTCCGGCATCCGGGCTTGCGGCTACGGACTGGCCGGCCAGGGCCTTGGCCAGCTCGGAATCGCTGTTTATGGTAGCGATTTCTGCCAGGGTGATAGAGGCACCGGGTACGGTGGCGGCCCCGCGGAAGGTGATGTCAAAGGCCTGGACAGGGGTGGCCATTGCCAAAATCAGCAGAGTGATGAACAGGAAGAGTTGTCCATAGGCATGGCTGTTTGACCTTCGGTCTGGGCACTCTTTGCGATCTTCTCGTCCTGTTGTAGATGCCGTTTTCATGGATGATGGGTACAAGTCCTGTCAGAATTAAACCAGATTATTGGTGGTCTGCATCATCTCGTCGGAGGTCTGGATCGATTTGGAGTTGATCTCGTAGGCCCGTTGAGTGGTGATCATCGAGGCCATTTCCTCCACGATATTGACGTTTGAACCTTCAATGTAGTTCTGGGCCAGGGTGCCATAACCATCAGAGCCAGGAGTTCCGGTCTGTGGGGTGCCGGAAGATGCTGATTCGACGAAGAGATTTCGGCCCACAGACAAAAGACCTGAATTGTTGGTGAAGGTGGCGGTTTCCAGGGCGCCGATTTCGGTGCTGACGGTATCTTCACCAATAATGGCGCTGATTATACCGGTTTCGCTGATCGTAACTTGTCTGGAGCCATCAGGAATAGTAATCGCCGGCATGATGGGGTAGCCATCGGAGGTGGTCAGGCGGCCATCGCCGTCTCTTTTGAAGGCGCCGGAGCGAGTGTATGCGGTGGTGCCATTGGGCATTTCCACTTGAAAGAAACCCATGCCTTCCAGGGCCACATCTAATTCGTTGCCGGTCTGGATTATGTCGCCTTCGGTAAAGACCTTCTGCACCGCGGCAGGACGAACGCCCAGACCAATCTGGATGCCGGTGGGAGACTCGGTGTCGGCGGAGGACTGGCTTCCCGGTACCTTCATGATCTGATACATGAGATCTTGAAAGTCGGCGCGGCTTTTTTTGAATCCGGTGGTGGAGACGTTGGCCAGGTTATTGGCAATGACATCCATGTTGAGCTGTTGACCTGTCATACCGGTTGTTCCGGTCCAGAGTGAGCGAATCATTGGTCGTGTCCTTATTGTGTGAGATCAATTGAAAACAGGTGACTGTTCAGGTAGATCGGTTGAAGGCTGAAGCAACAACCATGCGCATGGCGCACCCTCCAGCCGAACGAAGGATATTGCCTTCAGTCTTCAGCCTATCGACCTTCATCCTCCTAAGCCAAACTGCCTAACTCGTCCTGTTTCTGGCTGAGATCGGAATAACTTTTCAAAACCTTATGATAGGTCTCAAAGGTCCTGAGGCTGTCAATCATCATGGTCATCTCCTCCGGCATATTGACATTGGAGGTCTCGAGGTTGCCAACAGCAAGGGTGGGTTCGGCAAGGGCTGTTGCCTGGCCACCTCCTTCCAGGGAAAAGGAGGTGTCTGCTTCACGCTTGAGCTTGCTGGTATCATCGACAGTAACCACGCCAAGGGTCCCAACCACCGATCGGCTGCCATCCCTTCCCAAGACCGAGATCTCACCCAGGCTGCTGATTGAGATCTGATTGGTGGTGGCATCCGGGATAGTGATCTGGCCATTGCCATCATCCAGAACCGGCTGGCCGGTACTGGTTTTCAGGTTGCCGGTCTGGTCCAGGACAAAGTCGCCGCGCCTGGTATAGCGGACCCCGTCCGGGCCTTGGACCTTGAAGAATCCATCGCCGTGGATTGCCACATCAAGCGGGTTGCCCGTCTCGATGACTGGCCCAGGGGAAAATTCGGTAAAATTATCCCTGACGCGGCTATAATTGATGCCCTTGGCCTCTTTGATCTGGTTGGCTCCTTGCAACAGGGATTCAAAGCTTATCTTTGCCTTTTTGTAGCCGGTGGTGTTGACGTTGGCTAAATTGGCGGCAATATTGGCCATGGTCTGTTCACGGGCCACAGCTCCAGAGAGGGCGCTGTATTTACCTGATACCATAAGGTTTTGTTACAGGGTAGAGGTTGAGGGGTGCCTTGTCTTGCTCCTGTCTTCTTATCGACCAGTCTGGCTCGATTCTTAAGACCAGAGGAACATGATGGCTCCTTATGCCGTTCCGGCCATTCAAGAGGTCATGTTATTTGTCACGGCTTAGATCCCAGGCGTACTCCGCGTCCCAGACACCCTTGCGTCTCAGGTATAACCGGGCAAGGGATGACAGGATATACCTATGTCTTGCGGTAAAGGCTGGCGAGGTGGTTCCCTGCCGCTTTGTTTGTTGGGGAAGCAGGGCGAAAGGTTTTGGCTATTAAACCTTTTGAGCCATCTGGCAAGTTTTCTGGATTTGTTGGCAGTTCCGCTTATCCTTGGAGTTGTGACCTGTGTGGTGTCGTTCCGGCTGCTGTCGGTTTGATTTTTGGGGGTGGCTGGTGTGGGTATGAATTCACTCTGCGTAAGTTCCGGCGATGATGACAAAGGCGGTTCGTTTATTTCATGCTGGGGATTTGCCACCCTGATCAAGGTGATGAGCTGGGTTATTTCAGGAAGAGACATGGATAGGGTAGAGGCGATCTCCTGAGCACTCAAACCCTTCTCAACCATTGTCTGGAGGTAACGGTAGCGCTCAGGGGCGGCTGAGGCAGAGCTTCCTTGTTGTGCGGTAAGACGAGGTTGTTGAAGTCTGGTGGTAATCTCGGCCGCCCGCAGATTGTCATCAAACGTATCATTTAAGGGATTGGTTGATTGATCAGTTCTTGTTTGGTTTTTTCCACCTTTCAATCCGCCTTGCAGGGTCATCACGGCCGCCTGCATTTCAGCCAGCATTTTGTCCTTGCGGAGATTCGACCTCCTGAACATGACAGCCAACACCGTGGTCACTGTGCAGAACAGGATGCTAATCAGCAGGATGGCGAGGGAGTAACTGGTCATTGAAATTGAATAAAAAAAGTTAATGTTTAATTCGTAATTCGTAACTCGTAATTTCCTATCCCCGCTCCCCGATCCTCAATTGCACCTTGGTCTTCAATTTGAGCAGGGCCTGACTGTGCAATTGGGAGATTCTTCCTTCCGAGACCTCAAGGACGTCGGATATTTCTTTCTGGGACAGCTCTTCGTAGTAGTAAAGGGAGATAACCAGCCGTTCCTTCTCTGAGAGTTCTTGCAAGATGCCTGCCATTATCTTGGTTATTTCTTTGTTCTCTAACTGGGCCGCCGGTGAGAGGTCAGAGCGTTTATCGATCAAGGAATCGAGAAAGGAGGCGCCATCTTCGGAGTTGTCTAAGGTCTCATTGAGGCTGACACAGCCCAGATGGCTGACCTCGCCCAATATCTGCTGATATTCATCCAGGCTGATCTCCATGGCTTGAGCCATCTCTTCTTCTTCGGGGGCTCGGCCTAATTTGCGTTCCAGCCTGGTCATGGTGCGGCTGAGGTTGCTCTGTTTCTCGCGCAGGGATCGGGAGAACCAGTCTAACTTGCGCATCTCATCGAGGATTGCGCCTCGAATCCGGTATTCGGCAAAGGTCTTGAACAGGATGTTTTTACTCGTATCAAATTTATTGGCGGCATCGATCAGCCCCAGCATGCCGGCGCTGCGCATGTCGTCGCGGTTCATGAAGGATGGTACCTGGGTAACCATCCGGCTTACCAGGATATCGACGAGATGCAGGTTGTTGGTGATCAGGGCGGAATGATCTTCCAGGGGAGGTGAGTTCATATAGACCATGGTTGTTTAGCCCCGGCCGCCAAAATCAAGGAGTCTTTTCCAGAAAAACTGGATGCCGCCCTTGGGATCGCAGGGGATCTGCTCGGCGCACAGGGTGCCGGCAAGTTGGGTAAAGGCGGTGGTGATCCGGGAGGCGGGATAGAGTTCGACAATCACCTTTTGTTTTCTGATCGCGTCAATCATTTGACGGTCAGCGGGGATTGAGCCCAGGAAATCAATAGAGATGTCAAGATAGCGATTGGAGACCATAGTCAGCTTGCGATAGACGTCGAGGGCCTCTTCGTCGGTCTGCACTTGATTGACGACCAGGTTGAACCGTTTTTCATGGTATTGGGTAGAGAGCAGTTTCATCAAGGCGTAGGCGTCGGTGATTGCCGTGGGGTCTGGGGTGGTGACCACCAGGATCTCCTGGGCGGCGGTATTGAAGTAGGTGACATTTTCCGAGATACCGGCCTCGGTATCAATGAGCACAAAATCAAAATCATTGTGCATGAGGTCGAGACCATCGAGCAGCCGTTGTTTCTGGTGGGAATCGAGGTGGGTGAAATTCTGGACCCCTGATCCTGCCGGCAAAATTTTGACACCATCGGGGCCATCCACCATGATGGCGCTCAACTCCTGCTCACCGGAGAAGAAATGATTGAGATTGTACTTGGGGGCCAGGCCAAAGACCACATCAATATTGGCCAGTCCCAGATCGGCGTCAAGGATCAGGACTTTTTTGCCAAGTCTGGCCAAGGCCACGGCGGTGTTGGCTGTGACCGCGGTCTTGCCCACCCCGCCCTTGCCGCTGGTAATGGCATAGACCCGGGTGGCCCGATCTTTCTGGAGGATGGCGGCAGGAGAGGCGGTCGCTCCCATGGCTCGAAGTGTTGTTGCCTGGTCTGTCATTGTTTGCTGGTTGTTGTTTGATGGTTATGGGACATGATGTGTTCCTGTGCGGGGTGTGAAGGTGACAAGGGTGAGAGTATCAGATCGGCCACGAGTGCGCGGCTTGCGGCCAGCAGATCTTCGGGGACTCGCTGACCATTCGTGATCCAGGAAAAAGGGATGGCGCGGTCCGGGTCGTGCATCTGGATGTCGAGCAGTATTCCCAGGGTGGAGCATTCATCGGTCTTGGTGATGATGGCCTGGTCGATCCCGAGCCGGCCAAAGCGTTTGATGGCCTCGAAGAGCTCAGACCTTCTGGTGGTGGCGGAAAGGACCAGGTGCTTGTCAATGGCCAGGTCGGGGCGGAGAAAGGTGGCGAGCTCCTCGATGCAGAGGGTGTCCCTGGGGCTGCGACCGGCGGTGTCGATCAGGATGAGCTCTTTGTCGTGATGGCGGACAAGGGCCTGTTCTAATTGTTCAGGGGTGATCACCACCTCGACCGGCAGATTCATGATCGCGCCGTAAACCTTCAGTTGCTCAACGGCGGCGATGCGGTAGGTGTCAATGGTGATCAGGGCGATTGAGCTGGAAACAGTGCTCAGGTAATGGGCGGCGATCTTGGCCAGGGTGGTGGTCTTGCCGACTCCGGTCGGGCCGACCAGGGCCAGACGGTGTTGGCCCTTTTTCCTGGTCAAGGATTGAGGGCTCACGTGCAGGCGGTCTGTGAGAGTCTCGTGCAGTAAACCCTGCTGGGTTGCGGTGTTGTTCCATTGTTCTTCCGGGGGCAGCATCTCCAGTGTGGCGGCGCTTATCCCTTGGGCTGTGGTCTCGCTGATCCCTTGGGCAAGGAGTTGGGCGAGGAGCTGGGTGTTGTTGTCATTCGTGGTGTCCGGGCCAGTTACAGGTTGTTCCTGGGGGCAGGAATCTCTTTCCTTGTCCTGTTCCTTCAGCTCTGGTCGCTCCTGCGCCGTCAATGGCGCCTGCGACACTAAGCCGTCATTCGTGTCCGTCGTTTTCTGCTCTCTACCCAGTTGGGCCATCTCCAGCCCCAGCTTTTTCACCATTTCTTTGAGCTCGTCCATCTCCTTGTGCATCTCGGGGTGTGTTGCCTGAGAATGAGCTGGTTCGGGGTGGAGACGGAACTGGGAATCATAGGTGATGGCCTGTCCTTGCGGTGCAGGTGTCTTTGGCCTGACGGTGTCGTCGGCCCATTGGGTAAAGGCTTTTTTACGGGGCGAGACGGCCATCCGTGCCTGGGACTGGTATCCCGCTTGGGCCTCGGGCCAGGGTGAATCAACGGCGGCGGTGATTTCAAGGGTCGGCTTTCCCAAGATCCCTAACTTGCCATTGCGGATGGTCCGGGTGGAGAGGATGAGTGCGTCCGGGCCCAAGGTGTCCTTGACCAATTTCAGGCCCGAGGTCATGTCTGTTGATTCAAAGATTTTAACTTGCATCGAGGGTCACCGTGCCCAGGGAGCGGACTTTCAGGTTCGGGGTAATCTCGTTGTGCGAAAGTACCGTAAGCGACGGGTAGTAGCGTTCGGTCAGTTTGCGCACATGGGGCCGGATCTGGGGGGCGGCGAGCAGGGTGGGGCGCTGGCCGCCGCTGAACAGGCCGATGGCCTGACCGATGGAGTCGAGGATGTTTTGGGCCGTATTGGGATCAATGGCCAGGTAGCTGCCGGACTCCTTGTGCTGAATGGCCTTGCTGATCGCGTCTTCCACCGGTTTGGCCAGGGTGATCAGCGGGATGACACCATTGGTGGCCAGACCGGCGCTGATGGTACGGGCCAGGGCGTGACGCACATACTCGGTGAGGACGTCATGGTCGCGGGTCATCGGAGCCCAGTCGGCCATGGTCTCCAGGATGGTACGCAGGTCGCGGATAGAGACCCCTTCGGCCAGAAGATTCTGGAGGATGCGCATGATGACACCCAGGGAGAGGACGCCAGGCACCAGCTCTTCCACGAGTTTGGGGTAGGTCTTGGCCAGATTGTCGAGCAGGTTCTGCACTTCCTGGCGGCCAATCAGTTCGTGGCCATGCTGTTTGATGATCTCGCTGATATGGGTGGCCATGACCGTGGCGCAGTCAACAACGGTGTAGCCGGCAATCTGGGCCCGTTCTTTTTTGTCGTCGGTAATCCAGATAGCGGGCAGGCCAAAGGCCGGCTCGATGGTGGCGATGCCCTTGATGGTCTCGGTCACCATGCCGGGATCCATGGCCATGTAATGGCCGGGGAGCATCTCGGCCTCGGCGATCTTGATTCCTTTCAGGGCCAGGGTGTATTGATTGGGGTTGAGCTGGAGATTGTCCTTGATATGCACCGGCGGGACAATAAAGCCATTATTCATGGCGAACTGCTTGCGGATGGACTGGATGCGGGTAAGCAGCTCGCCGTTCTGGGACGAATCGACGAAAGGAATCAGGCCGTACCCCACCTCCAGCTCCAGGAGATCGACATTGAGCATCTCCTCATAGTTTTCGGCAACCGGCATCGGGGCCTCTTGCGGCTTTTCGACCACGACTTCGGCTTGTTGCCGTTTGGTCTTGTCCAGTTGCCAGGCCATAAGGGCCAAGGAGATAGCGAGGAGCATAAACGGGACAAAAGGGAAGCCGGGGATGAGGGCAAAGACCAGGAGGATCCCGGAGACCACCCAGAGGGCCACGGAATAACGGCTGAACTGAATCTTGATGTCGGCGCCGAAATCATTGTCGCCGGAGGAACGGGTGACCAGCAGACCGGCGGCGGTCGAGATGATGAGGGCGGGAACTTGACCCACCAGGCCATCGCCGACGGTAAGGATGGTGTAGTTTTTGGCGGCCTCGACTATGGGCATGTCCTTTTGCAGGACACCAATAACAAAGCCGGCGCCGATATTTATGAACGTGATGATAATGCCTGCTATGGCATCTCCCTTGACAAACTTGGAGGCACCGTCCATGGCCCCATGAAAGCTGGCCTCAGACGAGACCAACTCCCGTCTTTTTTTGGCCTCGGCCTCATTGATCAGTCCGGCGTTGAGATCGGCATCAATGGCCATCTGCTTGCCGGGCATGGCATCGAGGGTGAACCTTGCCGCGACTTCGGCTACCCGGCCGGCGCCCTTGGTGATAACCATGAAATTGATCAGGACCAGGATGGCAAAGATTACCAGCCCCACCACATAGTTACCGCCGACGACAAACTGGCCGAATGATTCAATCACCGCGCCGGCCGCATCTGGTCCTTCGTTGCCGCGCATGAGGATCAGGCGGGTGGAGGCCACATTCAGGGCCAGACGGAAGAGGGTGGTGGCCAGCAGGATAGCCGGAAAGATGGAAAAGTCAGTGGCCCTGATCGTGTAAATGCTGATGACGAGGATCAGCAGGGCAATCGTGATGTTGGCGGAGAGAAAGAGGTCGAGCAGGATTGGCGGGAGCGGGATGATCATGATCATCAGGATCGAGACCATGCCTACGGCTGCCATGATATCCGTACGCTTCAACAGGTCGTTCCATTGCAGACTGCCGAATATCTGTCGTTTTTCTGTCAGTTCCATGTTTTTGAATTACGAATTACGAATTACGAATTATGAAATTACTCTGGTTCCCATGCATCACAAGGAATGTAAGATAATTCGTAATTCGTAATTCCAAATTCGTAATTGTCTCTACTTGCCTTTCAGTGAATAGATATGGGCCAGGATTTCGGCTACCGCCTTGAACATCTCTTCGGGAATGGCGGCTCCCAGATCAAGTTTATGCAATAATCGGGCCACTGGTGGATTTTCGATGAGCGGGACATTGTTTTCGCGGGCGATTTCACGAATCCGCATGGCCACGAAATCAGCGCCTTTTGCAACAACAATCGGGGCGATCATCGTCGCCGCATCATATTTAATGGCGACGGCGTAGTGGGTCGGGTTAGTGATCACGGCGTCGGCCTTGGGGACTTCCGCCATCATCCGCTTCCGGGCCATCTGTTGCTGCAGGGCCCGGATCTGGGCCTTGATGTGGGGATCGCCCTCGCTTTCCTTGAACTCCTCCTTCTGCTCCTGTTTGGTCATCTTTAATTTTTGCTCCATTTCCCAGCGGACAAAGAGAAAATCAATAAAGGCGAGCAGGATGAGCAGGGCGCAGATCTTGGTCAGGATAAGTACGGCGGTCTTGGCCAGGAAGAGCATGGTGGCGCCGGCACTGGTATCGACCAGGATCAGGGCCTCGTTAAACTTGGTCAGTACTGTGGAGAAGGCAATCCAGCCAATGAGTGAGACCTTGGCGATGGATTTGATGCTCTCTATCAGGGAGCGTTTGGAGAAAAGGCGACTCATGCCTCCAATGGGGTCGAGTTTGCTGAAATCTGGGAAAAGTGGCTTGGCGGTAAGCAACCAGCCAAATTGGAAAAAACTGGAAAAAAAGCCAATGATCAGGACTAATAAGAATAACGGGCCTAACAAAAGGGCCATTTCTTTGGTGATGTAAATTGACAGATTGGTGGTCGCTGATGGTGTTCCCGAATATTCCCAGGAAGACCGCCAGGTTGAGGCCACAAGGGTAGTGAGACTATCCCAGAAATGGGGCATGTAGAAGAGCCAGAAGAGCAGGGTCAGGCTGAAGAGGGCGGCAGTCTGCACCTCTTTGCTTTGGGCCACCTGGCCTTTCTGGCGAAAATCTTCCCGCCGCTTCGCCGACGGGTCTTCGGTGCGTTCTCCCCCGGTGGGGGCTTCTTCGGCCATGGTGAATTATGCAGGTGTGGAGGTTGAAGGTTGTGAAAGGCAGGACAAGCAAAAGGGAAAAGATGGCAGTAGCGTCCGCCTTCAGCCTGTTTTCCTTGTCAAAGATACTGCAACATGGTGAGGATGCGTTCTCCGAGTGAGTCAAATTCCCGTCTTAAAAGGCTGGTGATCATGTCGAGCGTCAAAGCCATGACAACAAAAGAGATACCGATGTTGAGTGGGAAGGAGAGCATGAAGACATTGAGCTGGGGAAAGACACGGGCCAGGACACCCAAGATGAGCCCTGAAAGCAGGAGCACCGCAAGGACAGGCGCACTAAACTGGACGCCTAAGGCCAGCATTCGGGAGGTGAGCTCCATGAGATAGGGGATGGCCTCTCCCGAGAGATTCAGATTGCCAGGGGGCAGGAGTTGGTAGGAACGGGCGGCGGTCTTGATGAAGATATGATGACCGTCAATGGCCAGAAAGATAAGAATGGCAAAGACGTTCTGAAACTGCGAGATCAGGGCGACCTGGCTCTCGTGCTGGGGGTCAAAGACATTGGCGGCGGCAAAACCCATCTGGTAGCCGATGATGGTGCCGCCAAACTCGACGGCGGTAAAGACCAGTCTGGACATGAGGCCAAGAAGCAGGCCCAGCAAGGTCTCACTGATGGTCAGCAGGAGCAGGGAAATCGGATTGAAGTCGATCGCCTTGGGCAAGGCCGGGGCGAGGATGGGGAAAAGCAGCAGGGCGATGGTAAAGACGGCGCCGACCTTTACCCGGGCCGGGGTCTGATTGCCGAAATAGACGGGAATGGCGCCAATAAAACCGGCCACCCGAGCCAGGCAGACCAGAAAACTCTGGAACTGATCAATGGGGATAAGTTGGAGATCCATTGGCGGTTTGAACTGCTCCTTGTACAGAATATGATCTACGGCAGATGTATCCTGCCTGACGCCACGTCAGAAAACAGCAGAACTGATTGCTTGCTGTTTTCTGGGCGTTGCATAAGAGACCGTAAGCCAAACAAGCAAGAAAAGGACCTTGCTTGTTTGGCTTACGGTCTCTAAAAACTGGCCATGGACTCAAAGATACCCAGGGTGAAGCTGATCATAGTCTGCATGATCCAGGGGCCAAAGAAGAGCAGGGAGAGAAAGACGACCACGATCTTGGGGATAAAGGTTAAGGTTTGCTCGTTGATCTGGGTGGCTGCCTGAAAAATGGAGACCAGGAGGCCGATGATCATCCCTGACAAAAGCATGGGAGCGGAGAGCATGAGGGTGGTCTGGATGGCCTTGCGGGCTATATCGATAACAAATTCAGGCGTCATTTCATTCTGTCCTGGTTTATGGTCGCAGCGCATTGGTGCGCAGGACGTACCCAAATCTTCTCTCAATTCGTAATTTGTAATTCGTAAATCGTAATTTTTTCACTTGAAACTCTGCACCAGCGATCCGACAATCAGGGCCCAGCCATCGACCAACACGAAGAGCAGGAGCTTGAAGGGCATGGAGATAATGACCGGCGGCAGCATCATCATTCCCATGGACATAAGCACCGAGGCGACTACCATGTCGATTACCAGAAAGGGGACATAGATCATGAACCCCATCTGGAAGGCCCGTTTCAGCTCTGAGAGCATGAAGGCCGGGATCAGGGTCATGGTGGGGATGTCGTTCTGGTCAAAGGGCTTGTTGTCCAGGGTGATGTCGGCAAAAAGGGTCAGCTCTTCCTCCTTGACCTGGGAGAACATGAAGGTCCGCATGGGGGTAATGGCCTGCTCCAGGGCCTGTTCCTGGGTGATCGTCTTTTTTATGTAAGGTTGCAGGGCCTTGTCGTTAATGGTGTTCAGGGTCGGCGACATGATGAAAAAGGAGAGAAACAGGGACAGGCCGATGATGATTTGGGTGGGCGGCATGTTCTGGGTGCCCATGGCCTGGCGGATAAAGCCTAACACGATGACAATGCGGGTAAAGCAGGTGGTCATGAGCAGGATGGCCGGGGCGATGGAGAGGATGGTCAGGACAAAGAGGACCTGGATGGCCGTGGACACCTGCTCAGGGGTGTTGGCATCTTCGACCCCAAAGGTGATGGTCGGCAGTCCCACGGCCGGACTGACGGCAGGGAGAAGAAGGGCTGCCCCCAGTGCCAAACCGCTGATCAGGAGGGTGTTCCTGGTATGGGGTGGAGTGTTTGCTGTCATGCTGTATTGTCGTTATTTTCTGCTTCGGCAGTTGCAAGCGTGGAGGCAAAATTTTTAAGGGCTGGTGACTCGGTGGTGCCTGAGCTGGACACGGGGGCATCGAGTACGGCGAGCAGATTGATCTGCTCGCTGCCCAGTCCCAGGAGATATTCTCGTCCCCGCACCTTGACCAGGCAGAGGGATTTTCTGGGCATCAGGTGGCGTGTCTCAATAATGGTAATAGCTCCCTTGCCACCGCCGGTATTGAGGAAAGAAAGTTTTTTCTTGGCCAGGGCGTAAATAACCAGGAGGATTCCAAGGACAATGAGCAGCCCCCAGATAAGCCTCAGCGTCGCCGAGAGCGGAGATGGAGGCTCAATCCCGGCAAAACCATTCTTTACTGACAGGGCGAAGAAAATAAGGGGCAGGAGCAGGCGCATGGTAATCTCTTTTTCTCGTTTATCCCAGGTTCTCGACGCGATCAGCAGTGCTGATTACCTCTGTGAGCCTGATCCCGAATTTGTCACCGACCATCACCGCCTCCCCTCTGGCAATCAGGCGGGAGTTGACGTAGAGGTCTAATGGCTCGCCGGCTAATTTATCTAACTCGATTACATAGCCCTCGCCCATTTTTAAGAGATCGCGGAGCAGAATCTTGCTGCGTCCGACCTCAACCGAGATCTGCAAGGGGACATCGTAGAGGAACTCAAGGCCACGATTGGCGCCCTCGCCTCCGTGCGATGTGCCTTGCCGTGAACCCAGGGTGGGGTTAGGGGTATCGGATTGCAGAAGTTCTTTCAATTCATCAGGGTCAGGTTTTCCGTTCATGTTTGTCACAGTATGTTCGTTGTTTGTTAGGCTTGTCAGGTCGTCTGTATGTTTTTATGACAATTTCTTTTCTTACGATCTGTGTTCATTCGTGCTCATCGGTGCTTCCTCCATGCCGAACAGGCTTTCATACTTCGTTGTTCCCGTTGACGGTGATGGATGTTAGTCATAAACCCCGGTCAGGCTGATGGCCCTTTTTCCGGCATGGATGCCGGGTCTTGCGAAAAATTTCAGTTTGTCTTCAATAAGCACCCTCAGCGGGGAATTGGGGTCGTAATCCAAGGGGATAATGTCACCCTGCTTGAATGAGATCACCTTGCTCAAGGGCATGGTGATGGTTCCGGATTGGGCAATGATCGTGGTTGACATCTCCAGGAGCTCATGGATAAGCTGGTCAGACCATTCACCAAAAGTGCTGGTCCTGACCGAGAGGAGATCTTTCAGTCGTTCTTTGAGCGGATCCAGGGTGGCAACCGGAAAAAGCAGCTTTAATTCACCGGAAAGGTTGCCGATCTGGATTTTGAAGCGACCGACTACTACCTCGGCATCAGAGTCGGTGATTGAAACTAATCGAGAATTACTCTCGATTTTAATGAGTGAGGACTTGAGGTCTATCAGGGGCCTCAAGGCCTTGCTCAGATCGTCGCAGGCCTTGCTCATAACTGATTTGAGGATGTTGAGTTCAATCGTCGTCAGTTTGCGAGCCAGTTTCAGCGGGTCAAGCTCGCTCGAGGCGCCCAGCATGATCTCAAGCATGGTGAAAGAAAGCTGTTGATCGAGGATGAACAGGCAACCATGTTTTAACGGGTCAAGGCTGAGGACGCCGATAGCCCCAGAGTCTTTCTGGGCGGCCATGAACTCGTTGAAGATAGTACAATCAATACTGATTCGACTGATATTGAAAGTCCTCTGGAGCTGGTTGGTCAGGGAAATGGAATAGTTTTGGGCAAAGGCGTCAAGAATGATATCCAGGTTGGGGATTCGCAGCTGGCAACTGTTCTTGTTTGCCATGTGCAAGAGATTGATGGTGTCGGCATTGGTAAATTTGGCAGCCTGTTCCGGCGCCGCTGCTTCGGTCGAGACCTGGCCTTCTTTGATGGCGGAAAGCAGGTCGGCAATTTCTTGTCTGGAGAGGATTGGTTCCACTGATATCCCTATGAAGGTTGTTGAGCCTGATACGTCGCTGTTATAGAGTGCTGCCGTCGTTCGGATAGCCGAGGCGGCATAGGGATCCGTAACGAAATGGTTGGAAAAGTGAAGAGGTTATTTCGTCACGGATTCTACGTCATTGCACCACAAAATCCGTGAAGTAGATTTCCTTCACCTTGCCGTAATGGAGAATCGAATTGAGCTTGCTGGTCAGCTCGGCCTTGAGTTGTTTTTTGCCTTGCAGATCCTGGAGCTCTTCGTAGGTCTTGTTGCCAATCAGGAGGAGGATGCTGTCGCGAATCTGGGGCATGCGCTGGGTGGCTTCTTCCTTGGCCAGATCGTTGCCGGTTGCTGGTTTGCCACTGCCGCCGTGGGCACCGCCGCCACCGCCAGTCGTAGCGGTGGTCATGGCAGGATTGTCGATGAGTTCAATAGTGATGGCGGCCTTGACATAGTGCCGGTCCCCTTCGCTGATGATGTTGACGATAAAATCTTTTATTTCGATCATGGGGCCAATGGAGGCCGGTGGATTGAGGTCAGGTACATGAACCTCGGCAGCCGGTTCCCCATGTTTTTCTTTACTTGGGTCAGGGGTGCCTTTTTTGAGCAGAAAAAAGGCGGTCACCCCGAGGGCGATAAGAAGGATCAGGGCGGCCCCGCCTATGATAATCAGTTTTTTCTTCTTGGCTCCGGGATCAACTGAGGTGTCTTCTGGTTTTTTAGGGGCTTTGTCGTCAGCCATGGCGGGCGGTTCCTTTGAGTTGAGAGAAAAAAGGATCAGTAAGCGTGTCTGTTTGTGGATGAACAGCGATATCTTGCAGGCATCATACGGCCTTGATGTCTAAAACTCAAGTATGCAAATTCTGTTCCAGAATGTTTTCTTGTGGGAAGGGCTTGGTTGATGGCGTTGGTAAAAGGTAGCGCTTCACTTGTCTATGGCAGGCATGGTGGGGATGGGATTGGTCTGGGAGATATGAGAAGTATGAAGTCCATACATCCAATATCTTCTCTACGTTTGATAAACTGAACGAACAATAAACAGTTCCTGACCATAAAAAAAAAAGGGGCGCCGGCTCAAAACCAGGACCCCATTTTTTTTTCTATAGTCAAAAAAATGACCAGAGTCTATCTCTTGAGATTGATCAACTCACCCAGAAGTTCGTCAACAGTGGTGATGATCTTGGAATTTGCCTGAAAGCCGCGTTGAATAGTGATCATATTGACAAACTCCTTGCCCATATCGACATTTGACTGCTCAAGGGAGTTGGTAAAGATCTTGCCCAATTCCGGGCCCGGAAGGCCGACTCGCGGCACGCCCGAGGTGTCGGTGGCCAGATAAAGGTTGCTGCCGACCAGTTGAAGGCCGGAGGGGTTGGTGAATTTCGACAGGGTGAGGGAGGCTATTTTGGTCTGCTCGCCATTGGAGTAAGAGGCTATCACCACCCCGTCATTGTTAATAGCGACATTGGTAAGATTTCCTGAGCTGTAGCCATTCTGGGTTTGAGAGATGACCATGGATGCATTATTGAACTGGGTGGTGTCAAAGGTCACGGCAATGCCGGTATCCGTAGAACCATTGTTCCAGGCTATCGGGGGGATGGCACCGGCGCCGCCGGCGAGGAGTGTGCCGTCAGGGTTGAAGGTGATCGTTCCTGCGGGGGCACTTCCGGCGGCACTCCCCAGGGGGGCACCCAAGGCATCTTCGGCGCTCCAGTACCAGTTCCAGGTATTGGCAGCGACTGCATCTTTACGGAAATAGGTGGTGACCAGATGGGGATTGCCCAGGGTGTCATAGGTCTGGGCCGAAGCGGCGTAGTCATAGGTGGTGCTGATGGCCGGATCAAAGAGGGTGGCGGCGGGAATGGCAACCGTACTGGCATCGAGATTACTGTTTATGGTCAGGGTGTCGGTGACCCTGGCTGGAATCAAGCCCACGCCATCGACCTTGATAGGTGCTGGGTCGCCGGCGGCGAGTTCACCAGCGGCATCATATCCTTTTCCCAGAACCTGAAATCCTTCCGGATTTACCAGGAAACCTTCTTCGTCAAAGCGAAAGGCCCCTGCCCGTGAATAAAAGGTAGTGTTATTGCCAATCTCCTGCAACATGAAAAATCCTTCCCCTTCGATGGCCATATCGGTGTCGCTTTCGGTGGATTCAAAGGTGCCCTGGCTGAAGATCATGTCAACCTTGGACATGCCGACACCACGCCCGACTTGTGACGCACCGCCCGAGCCAAAGACCGTGCTTGAGAGCAGATCGGAAAAAACGGTGCGTGAACCTTTGAAGCCAACGGTGTTGGTATTGGCTAAGTTGTTACCGATGATGCTCATGGCCTGTGAATTGGTGTTGAGTCCGCTGACTCCACTGTAGAGTGCGCTGGTGATACCCATGGTTGTTGCCTCCTTTGGCGTGCCGGTGATGAGTGTTGCTTGCCGGTTCAGGGTTGGAGCTGTTGAATGAATCGATCAATAATATCCTGTGCCGATTGCCCATCATCCGTGGAGGCAGAATTCTCGGTTGCTGCAGCGGTCACTATCCCTGTGACTGCATTGTTGCTGGTATTTATGAGGGTATTGCTTGTGGCAGTGGTGGCGGTTTTAGCTTCCGTGACCCCGATAATATCCCGGAACTGAACCTCACCGGCCGTGGTGGTAATCATGCCACTGCTTAAATCAACGCCTGTTACCTCTGATCTGAGGAGCGGGGCGGCGGCGACACTGGCGCCTTCTCCGGCAGCACTGGCCTGAAGGACAATCTTGTAATTGCCACTGGCAACCGGGTTGCCGTCAAGACCTGTGCCATCCCAGGAGATAAAATGATTCCCGGCATTGAGCTCCGAGGCCTCGGCCTGGATTGTGTGAACGGTCTTGCCGTTGGCATCCTGAATGGAAAGGGTGACGCTGGTTGCGGCGCCATCCAATTGATACCCAAGTTCAATCGGTTGGCTATCAAAGGTGAACTCGCTTCCGTTGTAGGAAACATCTTTGCCGATCAGACTGAGGGCCGAGAGTTTCTCGGAATTGACCTGGGCGGTAGTCAAGCCTTCCATGCTCTTGTTCAGGTTGGTAAGCTGCTCAAGTGAGCTGAACTGGGCGAGCTGGGCGGTAAATTCTGTAGGATCGTCGGGGTTGAGTGGGTCCTGATTCTGTAACTGGGCCACCAGCAGGGTGAGGAAATCTTCTTTTCCCATGATGTCTGCTGTGGTGGCAGAAGTGCTGGTGCTGGTGCTCGCAGTGGTGGGAAAGGTATAGGCATCGGCTGCAATTGTTGTCATGGCGGTCTCGCTTATATGCTCAGGTCGATGCCTGAATTGGGGGAGGTGCTCAAGATCTCTTCGGCTGAATGGAGGGCGAGATCAAAAGAATCGTTGCTGCTCATAAATTTCGTCTGAGGCCCTGAATCTTGCCGGGAAGAATAGTGTTTCTGGAAAAAATCGTTGGCATCAGATGACGTTGAATCAAGAGTCACCTGGAAGTCTTCGACGGTAAAGCCTTGTTGTTCCAGGATGGTTCGCAGTTTCGGCATGTATCTCTCAATGGTCTCCTGCACCTGCGGACTATTGGCCGCAATATGGGCCTTGATCGAGTCGCCCTTGACTATGATATCAATCTTGAGGGCTCCCAGTTCGGCGGGACTGAGATTCAGGCTGATTTTGCTGGTTTGCAGCCGGGGATTGATGCTGAAGCGATCAACAAGATGATTGATGATTTCTTCGGCAGGGACCGGGGCCCCGGGTGGCAATGGAGGCTGAGCAAGAGAGGCGTTTACAGGTGTCGCGGCAGTTGTCTGGGCCCCCAGGGCCGTGAGGGTAAAGAGACCTGTCTGTTCATTGTTGGCAAGTGATGTGGTAAGAGACGCATTGGTGCTCTGTTGATTGGCTTGATTGGCACTGTTCTCCTGCTGACTGGTATTCTGGTGTTGGTTCTTGGCACTATCCTTGTTTGTTAAGGCCTCGAGCTTGGCATTCAGGAATTGTTCCTCTACATTCTTGCGCACACCTTCAGCAGCATCTGGGGCCTCTGTTCCAGCCACTGCACCCTCTATTATGGCCACCTGGGGAGATGCGGTGGCAGTGAGAGAGGTGTCGTCAGGGGACTGAAGATAAGGGGAGGAGAGGGTGCTCAGGGCCGCAGTCGGTGCTGACTGCGAGTGGGAAGAAGTACGGATGCTCAGAGTGTCCTGGGATGAAGTGCCGGTAAGAATGGCCTGCAATTGTTGGGTGAGCAGGGCCTCGTTTTTGTTAATGGGGGGGCTCGTCTGTTGACTGGTGGCCGAAGGGGTAAACTCTACGGCTGGCTGTCCCTCTACAGCCGGCATGGCCTGTAGTTGTTTTTGGTCGAGAGTCGCAAGGTCTGGGAGGGGCTGCCCTTTTGTTGCCAGCATGACCTGTAATTGTTGGAGCTCAGCCGGATTCAGAAGAAGAGGGGCAGAGGTGTCAATGGGGCCGGTGGGATTGGTCGCTATGGTATTTCCGGAAACCGGCTGGTGGGGATTGAGGGCCGGAACAGCCTGAAAAGAAAGGGCGGCAAGTTCGGCGGCCAGAGCCATCTCCTCTTGGTCAGGGCTGGATGCTGAGGTCTCAATAGGCATTCCCTCAGCCTTGTTCGGCTCTTCAGCGTCACTTATGGCTGCTGACAGGAAGGCGTTGAACGGGGCGGTCTCGCCTGTTGTCTGGCCTGACTGTGACGTCGCTTCCGGTGGTGGCATGGGTGCGGAGGTGGCCGCTAAGAGGGATGCTTCCATAATATCTTATTCCGTTGACAGGGTGGATAAGGTTGTGGTCAAGGATGATGCCTTTAATTTATCTAATTGTTCCATGATCTTAGCCGCAGACTTTGTCTTCATGTTGGCGAGGAGATCGGCGGCTAATTGTTGATCGTCTAAGACGCTCAGGGCAATTGCGGCCTTTAAAGGGGCCATCTTGGCGTAAATATTGCTCAAATCCTTGATTTTTTTCAGCTCTGCCTGGTCTTTCTGGGCCAGCAGTTCCTCTGTCTGCTGCTGAACTTTCTTGAGTTCCTGAATTTTTTTCTCCATTTGCTCAAATTTCTTATCGACTTCCTGTTCCAGGGTCTTTAGCTCCTTTTCTCTGTCGGCCAATACTTTTATCTTTTCCTGCAGGCCGGCTCGCTCTTGTTCGAGGGTGTCGTGGAGCCTGCGTTCCTCCACGGAAGAAAAAGATTTTTCGGCAGTCAAGGCTGCTTTCTCAGAGCTTGCCGTCATCTCTGCTGTTGCGGCCTCGTCTTTTTTCTCCTCAGCCCACGACGCGGCAGGGCAGTAAAAGGTAATCAGGGAGAAACAACAGAGGGCCAAGACGAAGAATATTTTTTTCATGATAGGGGTGTAAGGGGGGTAAGGGTTGGGTGAGCTGTAAGCAGTTAGGGGATGGTCTGGAAATTATTATTCTATTTTAATGTCATGCTCGGCGTAACATGCCGTAATGAAAGGAGTAAAACAGCACTGCTTGTTTCGTAACGGTCACTTGTCTGGTATCTGCGGCACTATTCTCGGTTGTGAAAAATGACCGCAACCTCATCGAGAGCGGCAGTCTCCTTCTGGTTCAAATATTGACGCCAGGCTTCATCTTGTTTCTGTTGCAGGGTTTCCATGATTTTTCGGTCTTTACTCTTGGCAATTAAGTGTTGATGGGCTTGAATTACCGCCTCTTTTTTCCTCTGGACGATGGTCTGCAAGGTCAAGAGCTGTTTTGCGATCAGGTTGATCCGTTGTTCGAATTGTGCCAGTTTGACGACCTCTATTCCCAGGCTTTGCTCTTGGGCAAGGGTCTCCAGCAAGGTCGCCATGATCTTTTCTTCTGCCCGCAGGTGACGCCCAGCCTCTTGTTCTTCCTCCCGAGCCTTGGCTAAACGATGGATGGCTTGATTCTCAAGGCTTTTCCGGTGCCTGAGGACGGTGTCTAAGGAAAAGGGTTTCATGGTGTATCGGCTGCGTGACAGCCGGCACCGCAACAAGGTGTGAATTGTTGATTGTTATCACGCATTGTTGTGGTTCTTTTCTCGGCGGTCTCTTTTTTGTTGGGCATCATCCTTTCTGCCGCTGAGCAGGTTGCCGAGCTCCTCAATGGTCTGTTTCAGCGGTGTGGTCTCGTTGACATCCTGGCGCAGAAAGTCATTGATGGCATCAATCCTGGTGATGGCATGGTCAATTTTAGGGTTGGAACCCTTGGCGTAGGCCCCGATATTGATCAGGTCTTCGGCCTCCTTGTAGGTGGCAAGGATACTTCGGGCCTGACCGGCGAGCTCAATGTGGCGAGGGGAGACAATGTCGCGCATTACCCGGCTGGCAGAGCCCAGAATGTCGATGGCCGGATAGTGGTTTTTGGCGGCAATGGCCCGGGAAAGGACAATGTGACCATCAAGGATGGAGCGTACCGAGTCGGCTACCGGTTCGGTCATGTCGTCTCCATCGACAAGCACCGTGTAGAGTCCGGTGATGGAACCCTTGCCTTTAAAACGGCCGGCACGTTCCAGGAGCTTGGGCAGGGTGGCAAAGACCGAGGGGGTGTAGCCCTTGGTAGTGGGCGGCTCGCCAATGGCCAGACCGATCTCGCGCATGGCCATGGCAAAGCGGGTGACTGAGTCCATCATCAACAGGACATTTTTGCCCTGCCCGCAAAAGAATTCGGCAATGGCCGTGGCCACAAAGGCCCCGCGCATCCGCAGCAGAGGCGACTGATCCGAGGTGACGACCACGATCACCGAGCGGGCCAGACCCTCCTTGCCCAGATCACGTTCGATAAACTCACGTACCTCGCGGCCCCGCTCGCCAATCAAGGCGATAACATTGATATCGGCCCGGGCGTAGCGGGCCATCATCCCTAGAAGTACACTTTTTCCCACACCCGAACCGGCCATAATCCCCAGACGCTGGCCCATGCCGCAGGTGGTGAGGCCGTTGATGGAGCGGATGCCAAGATCCAGGGGCTCTGAGATATTGGTTCTCTGCATCGGTCCTGGGGGCAGGGAGTAGATCGCTTTTTCATAGGGAAGCAAGGGGGACGGAAGTCCGTCCAGGGGATTCTCCATGGCATCGATGACTCGGCCCAGCAGGGTGTCGCCCACTTGGATGGTGGCACTGTCCTTGATGATCCTGATCTGGCTGCCGGGTCCCAGGCCCCGCAGCTCGCCTAAAGGCATGAGCAGGGCTCGTGAATCTTTGAAGCCTACGATTTCCGCCATGACCGGCTCGCTGTTCTTGTCGATTGGCGTTAATTGGCAAAGAGAACCAATGGATGCCGTCGGGCAGTAGCCTTCAACCACCAGCCCGACGATACGGGTGATCTTGCCCCAGACCTTGATGGTGTTGAGTTTATTGATGGCCGAGACGGCAGGTGCGGCAGGGATGAGAGTCATGTTTCCTGATTTTCCCTCTACGCCGGGGCCTCAGTAGTCTGGTTTGCTTGCAGGGCCTCTTGGATGACCTGTAACTGGCTGCCGATTGTGGCGTCAACGGTGCAATTTGCTGACTCCAGCCGGCAGCCGCCGCGTTCAATTGAGTTGTCGGCCTTGAGGGTGATGTTGTTCAAGCCGCTGATCTCGTTGATGATCTCTTGTTTCTTGTCTTTGATGATTTCCAAATCTCTCGGATTCACCCGGATCTCGAACTCTTCAGATTTGACGGCGAAGCGAATGGCATCCTCAATAGTTGCCAGAATCGTCTGGCTCTGTTCGCTGCTGAGAGAGTGACGAATGACCTTCTCGGCGATTGCCATGGCCATGATATGCATTTCATGAGTGTTATTTCGCAGTATGGTTTCATGAAGTCGAGTTAATTGCTCGCAGGCGGCTTGCAGGGTACGGACACAGCTTCCAAAATCTTCATCCGCCTGCTGTCTTCCCTTCAGCACACCTTCGGTAATTCCCTCTTGGCGGATCAACTCCAGGTCTATGCCTGGTGCCGGTGTTTCCTCATTCAGCTCTGCGTCGGCATGGTCTTCGGCGGGGAGAGCTTTGGTCTGCCGGCTCACTGTTTGCTCGTGTTTGTCCGCGTGATCAGGGGTGAACCCGCCCTGGCCCTGGCCTGGAGAAGAATGTCCGGGCATAAGTTCCTGCCAGACCGGTTCAGGGTGGCCTTGATGGCTGGGCAAGAGCTGCTCGGGTACAAATTCGGCCGTGTTCTGGTAAATTTTAGACAAGGGAGATGATTTAGACAAGCTCATCACCACCTCCTGTGCCCAGCACCAGTTTGCCTTCCTCCTGCAGTTTCATGGCGATCTTGACGATGGTCTGCTGCATGGCCTCAACCTCCGAGAGCCGCACCGGCCCCATGGCCTCCAGGTCGTCTCTGATCATATCGGCAGCGCGTGAGGACATATTGGCAAAGATCTTTTCCTTCATCTCTTCGGAGGCCGTCTTCAAGGCCAGGGTCAGAGAGTCGTTGCTGACCTCGCGCAGGATCATCTGCAACGAGCGGCCATCAAGGGCAACCAGATTTTCAAAGGTGAACATCCGTTTACGGATCTCTTCAGCCATTTCCGGGTCAGATTGTTCAATGGTTTCAAGGATATCGGCATCCATGCTGTTTTTCAGGTGATCGAGCAGATCCACAACCTTGTCCATGCCCCCTAACTGTTTCTGTTCTTTGCCGGCTACCAGGCCGATCTCACGATGCAGGGCATCTTCAATGCGGACAATAACATCGGTGGAGACCTTTTCAATCTTGGCAATCCGGTAAACCACATCGGCCCGTACATCCTCGGGAAGATTGGCCAGGATCTCGCTGGCATGTTCCACATGCTGGGTAGAGAGGATCAGGGCCATGGTCTGGGGATGTTCTTTCTCCAGGAGACCGGCGACCATCTTGGGTTGCATCAGGGAGATGGTCTCTAAGGGGCGGGATTCGTTACCGGAGATAAAGTGCTCCATCAACTCAGTGGCGCGTTCGTCGGAGCCAGTGGATGCAATAGCTGTTTTGGCAAATTCGGCGCCCTTGACAAAAAGACCGGCGAGATCATGCTGGGTCTCGGCGTAACTGGCAAAGACCTTGTCTTTAATGTTTTCGGGGATATGGTCAATGGTCGCCATGGTCCGGGTCACCTGGCGGATCTCATCGTCGGAGAGCTCCTGGAAGACCCGGGCAGTGGCCTCTTCGCCCAGACATATAAGCAGGACGGCCGCCTTGTTGAGTCCGGTAAGGGTTTTAATGCTCATCTTTTGTCCTTGTTATCCTTCGTTGATCCAGCTTTTGACAATGTAGGCGGTTGGCACCTGGTTGCGGGAAATCTCTTTACGCATGTGCAGGATCATCTCGTCAGGGACGACCTCCGGTAAAGATTCGTCAACCGGTGCTGGCGGCATGGCTCGTTCCCGCTCCAGATCGGCCACGGTCTTGTTGTGCTGTGTTACTTCGCCTTTCATCGTCTTGACTATGGGCCGGATGAGGAGCAGGTAAAGGAGCAGGGTGCCTATTGCCATCAGGCCGTATTTGGCGAAAGGGAGGTATTCTTTTATTGTATCGACGGGACTGGTTTCGGCGGCGATGACGGCCTCTTTTGGGGTCTCGGTAAAAGGCATGGAAACAATGTTAATACTGTCTCCCCGTGTTTTGACCAGTCCCAAGGCGCTGGAGACCATACCTTCCAGGGATTTGAGCTCCTCCTCGCTGCGGGGTTGGGTGGTGGCCGCTTCCTTGTCTTTGCCGGGGATGGTCTTGTCGGCCACCAGGATGGAGACCGAGAGTTTGGTGACATTGCCAACAGGATTGACGGTCTTGCTGATGGTCTTGCTGATTTCGTAGTTAGTGGTTCGGGAAGTCTTGCTGGAGCTGGGGGTGGAGGCGGTCTGAGCTTCGGTGTTGCCCTGGAGATTGGATTCAACGCCGGGTACGCCGCCGCTGCCCTTGTCGTTGTTGGCCTCCTCCTGGGTTTGTTCGCTGCGGATGACTGGGTCATCGGCGTCAAAGAGCTCCTGGGTCTTCTCTACCTTGGCAAAATCCAGGGTGGCGGTTACCCGGACCATGGCCTTGTCCACCCCCAGGGTCTTGTCCAGGAGATCGAGGGCCCGAGTCTGCATCCGTTGTTCAACTTCCTGTTGGAAGGCCAGCATGTCGAGGGAGACGCTCTGGTCCGAGTTGTCTTTTTCGGGATCGCTTAATACCTTGCCCGAGGCGTCGATAACCTTTACATTTTTAGGCTCCATGCCGGTTACCGACCCGGCCACCAGATGGATGATACCCTGAACCTGCTCTTTGCCAAGGGCCTTGCCTGGCTTCAAGGTGACAATTACCGAGGCCGTGGCCGGCTTCTGCTGGTTTTCAAAAAGGCGTTTTTCCGGTAAGGCCAGATGAACGCGGGTGGCCTCAACCGGGGCCAATGAAGCGATAGTACGGGAGAGTTCTCCCTGCAATGCCCTGGTGTAATTCACCTTCTGGACAAAATCGGTGAGGGCAAAATTCTGTTTGTCAAATATTTCAAAACCAACACCCCCTCCGGATGGCAGGCCGCTGGCGGCAAGTTCGAGACGGGTTTCGTAGAGTTTGTCCGCAGGGATCCAGATATTCTTGCCATCATTTTTAAGCTGATAGGGGATCTTTTGGCCTTTGAGCCAGTTGACCACGGATCCGGCATCGGCCTCGTTCAGATTGGCATAGAGCAACTGCTGCGTGGCGGTTTGTGACTTGACGATGATGAGTGCAAACAGAGCGATGGAGATGAGGGCCACAGCCCCCAGGGCTATTTGGCGGGAAAGAGGCCAGTCGCCAATCAGGGTCAGGAGATTCTTGCGCTCGGGAGGAGGTGCTGGTACCTGTCCTCGGTTGAGTGGCTGATTTGTGTTTTCGTCTGCCATGGAAAATTACCTTTGTGGAGAAGGTCGTTGAGTCTGTGGTCGTTTAGCTGCCGTTATAAACAAAGCAAAAAACTGTTTCTTTTATAACGGACTCTAAATCTGCATTCGCATTACTTCTTCGTAGGCCTGGAGGGCCTTGTTCCGCATCTGGACCAGCATCTTCAGGGAAATGTCGGCCTCTTCAACGGCAATCATCACCTCATGCAGGCTTTCGGCCTTGCCGGTATTGAGCTGTTCAATGGCCTGTTCTCCACTGTTTTGGGACTGATTCACCTGTTCGATGGTGGATTTTATGATGTCGGCAAAGCCGTTTTTAGCGGTGGAAACACTACTGGGGTCTGTTGGGCGTAGCGGCAGGGAGGCCCCGGCCCCGGTGATCTGCATGTTCATAATCTCTTATCTCCCTATTTCCAAGGCCTTGAGTGCCATTCTTTTGGCAGATTTGATGACCGTGGTGTTGGCCTCGTAAGCGCGGGTGGCCGAGGTCATATCCACCATCTCTTTTAACACATTGACATTGGGCATGGCAACATACCCATCTTCTCGGGCGTCGGGATGAGAGGGATCATAAATCAGTTTTGGTTCCTCCTGATCCTCGAGGATCTTGGTAACCTCGACCCCCTGGACACTGTTTTTGAGCTTTCCGTCCAGGTGCTCTTGAAAGGAAAGCGGCTGGCTTTGAAAGTAAACGGATTTTTTCTTGTAGGGACCACCCTCCGGGGTGGATGTGGTCTCCACATTGGCCAGATTGGAACTGATGGTGTCGAGACGAATCCTTTGGGCCTTGAGGGCTGAGGCGCTCACGTCAAAGGTGTTAAAGATATCCATTTTAGTCTCCTTTGTTTGACGAACTGGTGTCACATATCATAACTACTCAACCACGGATGAACACGGATTGGCACGGATAAAAAAGAAAATATCTGCGTTCATCTGTGCTCAAATATTTTTTTTCATGTCAAATTATTGACCACCTTGCACGACATAACTGAGCAGGGAAAGCTTTTTCTTTAATAACTGGGCCGCCGTTTCATAGATGAGTTCATTTTCCGAAAGCGCCATCATCTCCTGGTCAATGCTGACCCCATTCTGATCGCCGATACCCGTTTTGTCAGGATCCCTGGTGATGGTGCCGGTGACACTCTCTACATTTGCACCACCACCAATAGGGATATGGTTGGGATGGGTGGCCTTTGGCGCGCCTTTACCCTGAACTGCCTGTTGTAATTCCCGCTCAAATTCAAAACGGGCGGGGGCGTAGCCGGGGGTGTCGGCGTTGGCAATATTGGCGGCGATCACCCGTTGATTGGCCGAGCGCAGATCGAGAGTTTTCTTTAACAGGTGGATATTAGAGTCAAAAAGAGAGAGTTTGTTCATAGCATGGGCCCCACTTGTTTGTTATTTGCTTAACGCGGTCAACTCCAGTTCTTTTTTGGCCAATTTCTGCCATAAAGGCATACTTCCTGTTTCGACAATTTGTTTGAAAAATTTTAGCGCACTCTCTTTATCGCCATTTTGTCGGGCAATCTGACCCAGCCGGAACAAGGCCTGATCCTTATGGGACGAGTCTTGTTGCACCGAGGTGAACAGCTCCGCGCTCTTTTTGATATCGCCGGTCTGATAGGCACTCTCGGCCAGCATGAAAACGGGGTCGAACTGTTTTCCTTTTTCTTTACTCTCAGCGGTGATCTTGAGCTCTTCCAGGATGGTCTTGGCCTTAGCATAGTCGTTAAGTTGGAAAGAGAGAGTTGCCTGGATCTCCTTGAATCGTGGTTTTGTCGATTTGTGCTCAGAGAGCAGGGTGAGGGCCTCCTGGTTCTTGTTATGGGTCATGAGGTTTTGCAGACGAACAAGGAGGATCTCCTCGTGATCAGGGCCTTTAGGGTAGGCAGTTTGGTAGTGGTCGGCGTATTCTTCTACCATTTCATCTTCGCCCTGTTCGTAGGCAAGTTTGATGAGGGGGAGATAGTAGGGGCCGTTTTCTTCCTTGGCGTTTACCTCCAAGAGGTAGAGATACATCTTGGTGGCCTCATTGAAGAAGCCAAGTTGTTGGTAGGCTTCAGCCATGTCGGCGAGCAGACGGATATCGATCCATTTTTTTGCAAAGAGGGGTTTATTTTGCTGGGCCAGTACCAGGGCTTCGACGTACTTTCCGTTTTTCATGTGCTCTTTCATGAGTTCGGGCATGGTCTCGATCAGCAGGGCCAGGGCCGTGTCATGCAGGGCGCCATTCCTGAATTCCTTGAGGAAATTCATGAGCAGCTCCATCCCCTTGTCTTTCTGACCCCGCATCTGGTGGACCAGGATTACCTTGAAGGCCGCCTCTTCCCTGATTGAAAGGTCCTCTGCGGTTTCAGCCAGGTTTTGATAATGGGCCAGTCCGGTTTTCTCCCAGTTTTTCATGGTCAGCAGCTTGATATCGGTCTGTTTGGTGGCCGCCCGGACTCCGGCTTCAGTGTCGGGGTAGGCTAATTCAATTTCGGCGAAATCGTTGAGCATTTGTGTTGCGGGTGTGAGATGGATTTTGGCCATGGCCATGCGAAAACTGATCATCCCTAAATATTTCTGGGTGTCGATTTTGGGGTGTCTGGCCAAGCGATCATAGCAGTCAATTGCTGCTTTGAACTGTTGGTGACGATAGAGGGTGGAGCAGTATCCATTGAGCGAGGAACTGTCGTCGGCCAAGGTACCGGCCTTATCCAAGAGTTGATATCCGGCCTGGGCCTTGATGAATTCGCCGGTGGCCAGCCAGTAATCTGCCTGACGTAAGGCCTTGAGCGAGGCGATCTTGGCTGGAGAGGGGATGTCGTCTTTTGCCAGCAGGAGGCGCATTCGTTCCCATTCTTTGGTCGCCAAGGCAATTTCTATCTGGGTGATATAAACGTAGGGCATTATCGGATTGCCCTTGTCTGTTGCGCCCTCAAGATTTTTCAACTCAACATCAGCAAGATAGGGGTCCGCGTATTCAGCCTGGAGGCGTACAAGGAGATATTTGGCCAGGATGCCGAGAGATTCATCACCATGTTGTTCTGACAAAAGATACAAGTGTTTATGGGCCTCTTGAATTTTTCCAGCCCGCAAGAGGATGTCGCCATAGGTTAGAGACAATTTTTTCTTATTTGCAGGATTGGTTTCATGGCTGAGTTGCTCGAAAACCAAGGGGATGAGATCGTTCCAGGAGTTTTTTTGGGCCCCTGCCATGATTTCAGGGTTAAGAAGGGTTACATTTTGCTCGAGCTCGGGTGGCAGAAGAGCGATGGTGGGAAAAGGGACCAGGGAAAACTGGAGGGCTGGCTCCAGCTTGAGTTCAGCCTCATACTCTTTGAAGAAGTTTTCCCACTTACCGATATAGGGGCAGGTCGTGGCAGGATTGGGGGCATCCTTGGCTTTTGCTGATAACTTCGATTGTGAGGCCGTGAATTCATTGCCTAAGGTGATACTGACCCGTAATTCGTTGTTCTGGGCTGCGGGTGCGATTTTCACCTTTTGGGGCGGATAACGGAAAAAAAGCGAGAGGGTGGTGGCGTTATTTTTTTTGAGTGTCAGGATTTTGACCATTTTGTCGTCGGTTTCAGGGAGGGCGAGATCGTCGGGAGTGAGGGTCTCCGTGAAGGTGAAATCTACCCGTTTTTCCTTCTGAACGATGGAGTATTTGGGGGGAGAGTTGAAAGTGCAAGAGAGCTGGAGGCTACTGTTACTGTAGCCTTTGCTGATCTTGGTGAGCATCGGTTGGGTTGACGCAGATCTGGCGTTGGCGGTCAAGGTGCTTGCAATCAGGAGCAGGAGTATAAAGAAATATTTTTTCATAATATAAGAGAGAAAGGTGGATTTTGGATGTCTTATTGCAAATAGCGTTCCATTTTTTGTGCTCTTTGCTGGCTATTTGCTGGTTATGGGTGATGAGCACTGATGAAAAAATATTGATTGGCAACACAATAGTATTGTGTGAATCGTGTAGAATTGTGTAAAATCGTTTAGAATTATGTGAAATTGTGAAATTTCTGTAAAATTACGGTGAAATTACTTTTATCGGGTACTGAAAATAATATTTTTTATGGAGGTCAAGATGGGCAATAATGTTTTATTGGTGGATGATTCAAGCACCATGCGGAAAATTGTAGGCAGGTCTCTGCGTCAGGCAGGTATTGAGTTTGATAATATCTATGAAGCTGCTGATGGTTTGCAGGCCTTGGAGATGCTGGAAAAAGAGACGGTTGATCTGGTGCTCAGTGATATCAATATGCCGAACATGGATGGAATTTCCTTTCTTCGCGAAAAGGCCAATCGGCCCAATATGAAAAATATTCCGGTGTTTATGATCTCGACAGAAACTGGCGATGATATTATCGGTGAGGCAAAATCTTTAGGGGCAGTGGGGGCGATCAAAAAACCCTTTACCCCGGACATGGTGAATGCGGTCCTCGGTCCATTTCTTAAATAAAGGGGTGTTGTGCTATGGATATTAGTGAGAAGATCATCGCGTCTACTGTAGAGATTTTTACCACCATGGTCATGATGGATGTCGCTGTTGACGGGCCACCACTGGGGGCCAGCGGTACCCTGACTGACACGATTACCGGTATGATTGGTCTGGCCGGAACTCATAAAGGGGTGTTGGCGATCCATATCCCGAATCCTGTCGCCATTGCCATTACCAGCAGCTTTCTGGGGATGGACGTGGATGAGATAAATGATGATGTCCGGGATGCGGTGGGGGAGTTGGCCAATATGCTGGGCGGTAATGTGAAGACGATCCTGTCGCAGAATGGCCGCGATATCGATCTCTCGCTGCCTTCAACTATTGCCGGGCATGAGTATGGTTTTAAGGCCACCACTGATGTCGATCTGGTTATCTTGCCGTTCAAGACGGAACATGGAGCTTTTATGGTCGAGCTGCAACTTGAAAAGTAAGCCGTTGTCAATAAAGAATATGGCAGCTTGAATATTCGTAAGCGGCATAAGGTGCCGTTACGAAATAGTTATAAAAGGCCAAGTTGTTTCGTAACGGCTCCTAAGGATCTTGTCAGGGGTGACCAGTCAGTCAGTTTGTTTATTTTATCAAGCAAGGAAAAATGTAAATGGATATAGGGCAGGATATTATAGCCGCCACCACCGATGTCTTTTCCACTATGTTGGGGATGGATCTGGTGGTTGGAGAGGTAGTGGATGGTGCTGGGGGCGAGGTCGAGTCAAATATTACCGCCATGCTGGGCTTGGGTGGTGATATCCGCGGGATGCTGGCGGTGCATTGTCCGGCAGCGGTGGCAATGGCGATTACCAGTGGCTTTTTGGGCATGGATGTTGAGGAGCTGGATGAAGACGTGAAGGATGCCATTGGTGAGATTGCCAATATGGTAGCGGGTAATTTGAAGATCGCCTTTGCCGGACATGACTTGAAGATTGAATTAGCCATTCCCACATCCATTGTCGGCCAATCATACCGGGTTGGCGGGATGCTGGGAGCGCGGCGGGCGGCGGTGCCTTTTGCCATGGAACAGGGGCAGTTCCTGGTCGAACTCAAGTATATTGTGAACAGTTAAGGGTATACTGAGAATCAGCACCCTGTAATCGATAGAGGATTTGTTTAATTTTTTTATTTTTCCGCCGATATAATAAGAACTGAGTTTCTTTTGATCATTTTTTCCCCTCTCTCTTGCTTCTCTCAGCACGTATTATGAAAAAAGCGCAGCAGAAAATTGACAAGATCCTTGAGTCTGTCCGTATTCGGATTCAGGATGAGGTGAGCGGGCTTATCGGTACGCCTTTCGTCCTTGCTGATCCTCAAAAGCAGTTTATCACGAAAGAGGATGCCTTTGATCAACTTTCGGGCAAGCAGGTCATGGCCAAGATGGATATCAATGGCGATATCGAGGGCCAAGGCTGTCTGCTGCTGGAGGTGAAAGACGCTATTCGTTTAGGCGGCACCTTGATCATGCTGCCGGATAACATGCTGGACGAGGTGGTCGGCACTGAAAACTACGACGAAGATACTGCCGATTCCTATGGCGAGATAGCCAATATTATCGCCGGGTCTTACACCAAGGTCTTTGAGGAGATGTACCCTCAAAACTGCCGTTTTGTAAGAAAGACCCAGGAGATCATTATTCCGGTCAAGGTGGATATCGGCTCTGATGATCCGGTGCCTGATCAGCTTTATTATCAGGTCCTTATTGGAATGACGCTCAAGGGCAAGCAGATGGGCAATATGGTCATGTTATTGCCGGCGGCAACCTTCGGTCTGGAAGAAGATAAACCGGAGGGGGGGGCGGAAGAAGCAGTGGCCCCACCAAAGACGGAGCATACGATTTCCGCGAAAGTGGCAGAGAATGAAATTCCTGCCCCTGCCGCGACTCCCGACCAGCCGGTCAAGATAGAAGCAGCCCCTGAATTTGACACCAAAAAACATCATAAGCGTGTAGATGCCTTACTCGAGGTGTGTCGTCAGAAAATAGGGGTGGAGATGGGGGGTCTGCTGGGGGTGGAGGTCACCTTGAGCGATCAGGAGTGTCGGGTGGTCTCGAAAGAAGATTATTTTATGGATGAGGCCTCAGGTAAGCAGATCCTGGCCCATTTGGATGGGGTGGGTGAGTGCCATGATAAGAGTTATCTCTTTGTCGGTCTGAAAGACGCTATTTTTATTGGTGGCACCCTGATCATGCTGCCTGCGGGAGAGCTTGAAAAGGTAGTTCTGGACGAGGCATTTGGCGATGATACTGAAGATGCCTATGGTGAGATAGCTAATATTGTGTCTGGAGTTTATAGCTCTGTTTTTGAAGAGCAATATATCAAGAAGATTCGTTTTGTGAAGACAAGCCTGGAAAAGGTCTTGCCGTTGAAGGTTGAAACGGACTCTGACACCCCAATGCCGAATCAATTTTATTACATGAGCAGCAGTACGCTCAACATTGGCGGCAAGGCCTTGGGCAAGATGCAGATGCTCTTCCCCTTGACCATGCTGCAACTTGAGGGCTTGTTACGGCAAGAGACAGAAGTCGTTGCCCCGCAAGCCGAGAAGAAGGATGTTGCCCCATCTGCTGTTGCTCGGGTGGAAAATACGGAATATCAGGGTGTCGATATCCTGGTGGTGAGCGATGATACGGCGGAGACGGAAAAAATTTCCAATATCCTGGCCCAGCACCATCTGCAGGTGAAGGTGCTGTCCTTTAAGGAAAATGTGACTGATTATCTCCCCGGTGAGGTGAAGGCGGTCTTTCTGGTGATGAACGATGTGAATGAAAAGGCCTTTGCGGTGGCCATTAAGATCAGCGCTGCCTGCACATTGCCACTCATTGCTGCCGGCCCGGGGTGGACTCGGAGCAAGGTGATAACGGCGGTCAAGTATGGGGTGAGTGACATTCTGCTGACCCCGGCGTCAAGTGATGATATCGGTGAGAAGATTGAAAATATTTCGGTGAAACTGGCGGCGTAAATTTTTTTCCGCTGTTCCCCTCTTTGTTCACAACTGCTGAATCACAGATACACACGGATACAGGCAGATCATAGAAAAGGCCGTGCTTCACTGTAGCCGGCCAGTTCCCGTTCTTCTGCCTTTATTCCTCCTATTCCTCCCAAAACTCCTGCATCTCTTTTTTCTTCATTTTCTCCAGCAAGGTCGTTCGTTTCAGGTTGAGTAAACTGGCAGCTTCTTTTTTATTGCCGCCGGTCTTTTTCATGGCCTGCATGATCAGTTGTCTCTCAAAAGTATCTATCAGATCGTTGAAATCCACTGGCCCCATTTCCCAACTGATCTCGGTCGTTGAGGTCATGATGGTTTCTTTTTCTTCCTGCTCAGTTTGATCCCTCTTTGCTTCCGGTTCCCTGCTTTCGGGATGTTGTGCAGTGATGGGTGAGGGTTGAGCTTCCACCACGGTGGAGGGGTCAAAGTTGAGGGTGAATTTTTCGGGAAGATCCTCCAAGCCCACCTCTTTGCCGCTGAAAAGCACAGACATGTGCTGAACCAGATTTTCGAGTTCCCGCACATTGCCGCGCCACTCATAACTCATCAAGGCCGTGATCACTTGGGGGGTAAAAGTCAGAGGCGCGCGTCCTCGCTGGGTGGAGTAAGTCTGGATAAAGGATTCCAGGAGCAGGGGGATATCTTCACGCCTTTCCTTGAGCGGGGGGATGGTCAGGGGGATAACGCTGAGCCGGTAATAAAGGTCTTCCCTGAACCTTCCTTCGCTGACTAATTGTTCCAGATTGCAATGGGTGGCGGCCAGGATGCGGGTATCGACCGGGCAGGCCTTGAGTCCGCCCACCGGCTCAAATTCCTTCTCTTGCAGGACGCGTAAAAGTTTAGCCTGGAGCGAGGGCTTCATGTCGCCGATCTCATCGAGAAAGAGGGTGCCGCCATCCGCGTATTCTATGCGCCCAATCTTGTTTTGCGTGGCCCCGGTAAAGGCGCCTTTCGTGTATCCGAAAAGCTCACTCTCCAGAAGATCGTCAGGGATGGCAGCGCAGTTGACGGGCACAAAATGTTTTTTATGCCGCTGACTGTGGCTGTGGATGGCCTTGGCTACCAACTCTTTTCCGGTTCCGGATTCGCCCCGGATGAGGACGGTAGCGAATTCGTCATCGGCCACCTTGGTAATCAGGTCAAAGAGTTGTCGCATGGGGCGACTTTGACCTACCAGACCATGGAAGGATGAACGTTCCTGGGTACTACTGGTATCGGGGGCTGCAACTGGGGCCTTCACTGGGCGACTGCCAATTTTGGCCTGTGCCCGTTGTAAGGCGATCCTGATTTCCGCCTGATCATAAGGCTTGTGGATATAAAAGAAAAGATCAAGGGCAAGCACCGCCTTGACGAGTTCCACGGCATCCTCTGGAATTACGGCGATGATCAGCAGGTCAGGGAAATCGGCGCGGATTTTCTGGAGTGTGGCCATCCTGGTCTTGGTCTCAGGAGAGGTGAGGTCATAGAACAGGAGTTGGGCGGAAGAAGGGGACAGAAGAGAAAAAAGTTCTTTGTCGGTCTTGAATTTTATGCAATGAAAGCTACTGTTGTCTTGGATGTTCTCGCTGAGAAGATCAGCTTTTTTGAGGTTGTTGTCCGCAAGAAGTATGGTGAGGGGAGCTTGCATATTATTATGTTCTTCCGATAACAGACAGATGAAGGAGGTTTCCTTTGTCATTGGTATATTTACGCATGGAATCCTGGTAACATATCAAAAAGAAAAATAAGATGCTATATAAGATGCTACTTTACTTCTGTAGCCCCGATAAACGGCATAAGTGCCTTACAGATTATTTTCTTGAAAAAATAAGAAAATAATCTGTAAAACACTCATTATAACGATCTGGAAAGGATGTCAAGCGATGGATAACGGTGTTGCGATAGCAGTCAGTTCCGGGTGGAAGCTGAAAAGGGCTTTTTATGGCAGATAAGGGTCTGTCGCGGCCTGGGTGTCGGGTACAGCGTGGTTGGGGCTGGACTTTTTGTTTCTTTTTTTTGGCCTGTTGGGTGATTTTTTTATCCGGGCATGAGGCCAGTTTGGCCGCCACCTCTTATGGCGAAAACTTCTCGGCCCAGGTCGTTAAGGTTATTGATGGCGATACGATCGAGGTGAGGTGTCAGGAAAAAAAACTGCGGATACGGCTGTGGGGGATTGATACGCCAGAGCATCAGCAGGGATTTTCTCGTGAGGCCCAGGAGTTTACCCGTCAGCGGATCCAGGGGCGAGGGGTAGAGTTGCAGACCAAGGCCTGGGATAAATATGGTCGATTGGTGGCCATAGTGAGCGTGGATGGGGATTCACTCAATGAAGAGTTGCTGCGGGAAGGCTTGGCCTGGGTGCATATCTCTTATTGCAAGGAGCCGATTTGCCGCGAGTGGCGGCAGTTGGAAAAAAAAGCCAGACAGGGCGGACGTGGCCTATGGCAAGATACGCATCCCGTCCCTCCGTGGAAGTGGAAGCAGAATCATAGGTAGATTGTATTTTTGTGGTGATGGGTAGGCGAAGAGGGCCGGTAGAAACGAAAATCTGGTGAATCGAGTTGTTAGAAGCCGTTACGGAATAAGGAGTGGTGCCATGTTTAATGCGGAACAGTTGTTGGGGAAGATGATGGCGGAGATGGTTGGTTCGGGCAGTGGCTATGGGTATAAAAAGCATAAAAAACAGAAAGGCAGCAATATGATGTCGTCTCTGACCTCAACGCTGATGTCGGGAAAGGGGCTGATGACGGCCATTGGTCTTGGAGTGGGGGCTTATGAGATATTAAAGAGCAAACAGGGGGCAACTCCTCCGCCTGCCTTTTCTCAGCCGATGGCCTCTCCACCGCCCATCAATCAAGGGTATGGCGCCCCATCCTCTCCGGCTGCGCCAGCAGCCCCGCCACCATTACCAGGGGCCTCGGCTCCTCCTCGGCAAGAGAGTGGTTCTTCTGCCGCCCACGACGATGAACTGGCCTTGCGACTGATCCAGGTGATGATCGCGGCGGCCCATGCCGATGGCGGTATGGATAGTGACGAGGAGGGGAAGATTCTGGGAAGATTGCAAGGGCAGGGAATCAGTCAGGAGGAAAAACGGTTTATCCTGGCCGAGATGCATGACCCCAAGCCCATTGACTACTTGGTGGCAGGCATCAAGGATCAGCGGGTCGCCCAGACCATGTACGGCCTGGCGGTATCGGCCGTTGTGGTCGATACCGCCCAGGAAAGGGCCTGGTTGGATCAACTGGGAACGGCCTTGTCGGTCAGTGAAGGGATGCGTCGGTTTATTGAGGCGGAGGAGTAGGAACCGTTACAAAATAACGTGGCCTTTTATAACTGTTGGGTAACGGCTCCTTATGTCGCTTACGAATATGTAAGCGGCCATGTTATTTATTGATAACGGCTTCGTCTCCTGATGATGGCTTGCCTTTATTTCTGCAACAAATTGCCAAGGGCGCCCAGCACCGAGCCTTCACCCTGGGTGGAGAACCCGGCGTTATTCTGGGGGGCGGCCTCATGGATCCGGCCAGCCAGGCGCGAGAAGGGCAGGGATTGCAGCCAGACATGACCTGGGCCTCGCAGGGTGGCAAAAAAGAAGCCTTCCCCGCCGAAGATCGCTGATTTTACGCCGCCAACAAATTCGATATCATATTGCACGGTCTGGGTCAGGGCCACCATGCAACCGGTATCGACCCGCAGGGTTTCTCCGGCCTGCAGTTCTTTTTCGATGATGGTGCCGCCGGCATGGACAAAGGTCAGGCCGTTGCCTTCCAGCTTCTGCATGATAAATCCTTCCCCGCCAAATAAGGCGACGCCGATCTTCTTCTGGAAGGCAATCCCTAAGGCCACACCTTTAGCGGCACAGAGAAAGGCAGATTTTTGACAGATGAGCTTGCCGTTATATTTTTTCAGATCAAGCGGAATAATCTTCCCGGGATACGGGGCGGCAAAGGCCACCTTTCCTTTGCCCTGGCCCATGAAGGTGAAGACCGTGGTGAAAAGACTCTCGCCGGTAATGAGCCGCTTGCCCGCCCCCAGCATCTTGTCCATAAAACCACCACTTTGCGAACTGTGACTGCCATCGCCAAAGATGGTCTCCATCTGGATGCCGTCTGACATGTACATCATGGCCCCGGCCTCGGCAATGACGCTCTCCTGGGGGTCGAGTTCAATCTCCACAAATTGCATCTCGTGGCCATGGATCTGGAAGTCGATCTCGTCTGCCTGTCTGTTGCCAAGCCCTGCGGGCGGGCTGGGGGCAAACGTAGGTTGCAGGAGTTCCGGCGCTTGGGCAATAGTCAGCCAGTTGGCAAAACCCTGACGCCAGATCAGCGTCTCTTGGGTGTAAGCTCCAGAGGCAATTCCCTGTTGAATCTGGGCCTGACTGAAAGGGCCTTGCTGTTGTCCGTTTATCGCAACGTACCAGTTGTCCATGTTCTTTACTCCTCGTTTTGATGGGGATATCTTGGCTTGAGCAAGCCGGTGTTCAGGTTAAGCGAAGACTCCGAAAAGGATGACTCTCTTTTAATATCATTAACGGCCCCTGAAAGTTATTGATACTTTTCTTTCAGCCCATACAGGGTGTCGAGGTAGGCCTCTTTATAGTGCAATTGATTGCCACCCGTTTCGATCTCGGCGGTCAGCAGGTCGAGTGCCGGCTGGATTTGGATGCCATAACTATTCTTGCCCTGAAGGTTGGCCTGGTGGATGATCATGATGGCATAATAACTGATAACCATGCGTGTCCTGGAATCCCTTCTTGCCAGATACAGTTTACCCCCCATGGTGTTAAGGAAAAAACAGGCGTATTCGTACCGGGCATTTTCAGGGAGCTTGAGTGATAACTCCGGCCCCAGTCCATCTGCTTGCTCGGTGAGGAGGAAATAGTCAGCTATTACCTCCTCTATCTTGTCCTGTTCGTGATTCAGGATCTCTTTGCTGAGCAGGATGTCGTCTTTGCCCAGGATGCGGAAGAGATGGATACTGTTTTTGAGGATGGTTGCCAGGTCGTCGGTCTCTCGGGTGACAATAGGCGGGGTATCAATTATCTTTTGGATCAGTCTGGTGAAATAGATATGGCTGGGGGTGGATAAGTGACGGGCCTTGATATACCCCTGTTGGTCGAGGTAAGTGTAGAAGGTGGCAATCCCCTGAGCTGCTTGCGGCAGATTCTCTCTGGACGGCAGAACGGCAAGAGGCTCTGAGACCTCTTGTTCCTGCTGGTTGTCAGATATCTCAGGGGTCAGAGTCGTGTCGGCGGCAAGAGGGCTTGGGGCCGACGAGGAGGCGGCCAGCCGGTTGGCCCCTGATTCTTCATCGAGCGCGGGCGGTTGTGAGCTGCCTTGATGAAAGAAAAACCAGAGGGCGCCGGTTGCTATGAGTATTGAGATAATAGCTGGAACAAGCAGGGAGTGGGAGTGTTTTGTTGGTGAGTTCATAGTAAGACCTTTGGCGTGCGGGAAAAAACTGAGGAGAGGGGCCCGCAGATAGTTACTCTGTGGTGATTGTTTCTAATTATACCTGAGAGAAATGGTAAAGTCACGGAGCTTTTGTGTGAGCGAGCGAGAGTGAAAAATGTGAGCAAGCATTGACAGGATGTTGGTTTGGTGGCAATGTGGCAGAGTCGTTTTTTAGCTCTTTTTTCTGCTTGACTCCCTATAATGAAGGCACTATTGTGGCGGAGGAAAGTCGTGGAAAGAAAGATGCCGAAGTTTGTATATGTTATTATTTATAGATACGTTAGGTAGATAATAGGCAGTATAGGAAATCGTCCGTTTTGGCCGATTAAAATAACTCATTATTATGGAGGAATACCCCGATGACAATTTGTGTAGTAGGTCACTCTAACCCGGATACCGATTCAGTAACCGCAGCCATTGCCTTTGCAGCGCTTCTCAATGCCCAGGGCCAGACCGCCAAGGCCTGTATGCAGATCACTGCTGATAAACTCAATCCCGAGTCTACCGTAGTGCTCAAACGCTTTGGTCTTGCTGCCCCTGAGACCATGATGGATGCTGCCGGTCAGAAAGTTGCCCTGGTGGATTTCAGTGATATCGGACAGGCCCCAGCCAACATCACTTCCGCTGAAGTTGTTGCCATTGTTGATCATCATAAAGTCGGTGATATCACCACCAATCAGCCGATCCTGTTCCGTGCCGAGCCTGTGGGCTGCACTGGTACTGTTCTCAACAAGATGTTCAAGGATGCAGGCGTTGCCATTCCTAAGGATGTTGCCGGCGGCATGCTGTCAGCTATTCTCAGCGACACTGTAAACTTCAAGTCCCCCACCTGTACCCCTGACGACAAGGCTGCTGTTGCCGAGTTGAAGAAAACTGCTGGTGTGGATGATACCGATGGTCTGTTCATGGAGATGCTTCGCGCCAAGTCCTCCATTGATGGTGTTGCCATGAAAGATCTGGTCTTCCGTGACTACAAAGACTTTGATATGAACGGCAAGAAAATGGGTATTGGCCAGTTGGAGCTTGCTGCCCTTGATCAGGTTGCCGGTATCCGTGCCGATCTGTTGAAGGCCCTGGAAGATGTGAAGAAAGATGGTCGTCATTCTGTTCTGTTCATGCTTACCGATGTCGTCAAGGAAGGTACTGAGCTGGTTGTTCTTTCCGATGAGCCTGCCTTGGTTGAGAAGGCCTTTGGCGGTAAAATCGAGAATGGCTGCATGTGGATTCCTGGCATGATGAGCCGCAAGAAACAGACCGTTCCGCCTTTGCAGAAGGCCTGTGGTTGTTAATGCAAGAAAAGAAACAAACCTTGTGGAGATAAGAGAGTCTCCTTTTCAATAAGGTTGGGAAGTGAAAAAGTCCTGTTCCGGTTTACTGGAACAGGACTTTTTTTTATTTTGCGGGGCAGTTAAAAGTGATGGCATGCCATGGAGAAAGCGGCAGGTTGGTTTTTTTTACACGAAATCAGGGGGGAGCATAATATATCTGTCCGTTTTTTTTTGTTTGGTAGCTTGATAAATCCTCTTGATCAATGTCGGTCGGAAAAAGATCTGTTGCAGGAATGAAGGTCGCCAGCGAGAGAGGAAAACGGAAACCGGGTTTGCTTTCCGCTCTCGTATGTGTCAGAATGGTATAAGTTTTCACCTTGTTTTTTATCTGCATTGTATCCTGACCATCAGGGCTGGTGTGTGCTTGGCCTGATACGATATTGATGTTATTTGCCACCATATTTTCTCCGGGGAGCCAGGCCATGAGTACCGAAACGATTCTTCTTGTTGATGATGAGCCCTATGTCCTTGATGCCATACGTCGACAATTACGCAGCTCTTTCACCCTCTGGACCGCAGCGAGTGGAGAGGAGGCCCTCCAGATCCTCAAAACAAAAGGGTCCTGTGCGGTAGTCGTCTCCGATATGTCCATGCCGGGGATGGGAGGAATTGAGCTTCTGGCCAAGGTGAAATCCCTCTATCCGCAGACGATCAGAATCATGCTCACCGGTCATGCGGATCTGGAGAACGCTATTGAGGCCGTGAATACCGGTCAGATTTTTCGTTTTCTGACCAAGCCCTGCTCTGTTTCGGTACTTGAGTTTGCCCTCCGGCAAGGGCTGAGACAGTATGAACTGTTGCAGGCGGAACGAGATCTGCTCAATAATACCTTGAAAAAAAGTATTAAGGTACTCTGTGAACTCCTGGGCCTGGCCAACGCCTCGGCCTTTCGCAGTAGCTACCGGCTGCGTGAGATAGCAGTCTATATGGCGGAGCGGTTGACAATTGGCAAAAAGTGGCAGATAGAGATTGCGGCCCTTTTATCTCAGGTCGGCTGCGTCACCCTGCCCAGGGATGTCCTCGAAAAATACCATGCCGGCATCCCGTTAGGCGCGCAAGAGATGCAGATGTGTGAAAGTCATCCTCAGGTCGCCGAGAAACTGATCAGCCAGATTCCTCGTCTGGAAAAGGTGGCGGCAATCATCGGCATGCAGATGCCCCCCAAAGAGCAGTGGGACGGAGAGCATGAGGCCCTCATTCGAGATGAGGTACGACTCGGCGCTCAGATCCTGCAGATTGCCCTTGCCTATGATCGTTTACTCGGCCAGGGAGAGTCCCAAGCTTCCGCCTTGGCCCTTCTTCAGGGTCAATCCCTTTATGACCCTGAGCTCTTAGCGGTTTTGGCTGAGTATGAGGGACGGATCCGATATGGCAATATCGCCCGTATTTCGTATCAGGACCTGTTGCCGGGGATGGTGATGGCGGAAGACGTCTTGGCCAAAGACGGGGCGGTGCTTATCTGGAAGGATGAAGAGGTCAGTTGGGCGAAGATTCAGAGCTTGGATAGTCTCTCCAGCTATATCGGGATACAGGAGCCACTGGTCGTCTATCTGAACAACCAGGAGGCTGCCGGCTGAAAGTTGTCCCGGATATGAGGCCTATAGTCATAGTACGGTTATTGTCGCTTCCTGTTCCGGCAGGATGATTACCGCCTCCGTCCCCCGTTCCTGGCCAGCCTGAAGGCTCAGGGTGCCGCCATGCAGCCGGATCACCTTGTCGGCCATGGAGAGACCGAGTCCCGCTCCGTACACCTTGGTGGTGAAGAAGGGCTCAAAGATCCGGGCCCGGAGGTTTTCCTGGATTCCGGCGCCATGGTCGCGAATCCTGATCCGCAACGCTCCCTCCGCTCGTTCGAGGAAGCACTCAATCGTTCCGCCCCCCGGCAACGCCTCGATCCCGTTCTTGACGATATGGAGCAGGGCCTCTTCCATCAGCTCCCGGTCGATAAAGAGGGCGGGCAGATCGGCCTGATCGTGGAGGAGTGGTTCGATGCCCTGGCTCTCCAGCTCGGTCTTGAGCAGGCAGAGGACCGAGCTGAGCAGGTTCCTGGGTTCGACCGGCTCCCGACGCAGTTCAAGGGTACGGGTATAGGCGACGAATCCGGCCAGGACCTTTTCCAGCCTGATCGCCTCGTGTTCAATCACCTTCAGATAGCGGGCCATCTTGGCCTCCGGCTCGCAGAGGGAATGGAGCCGTTTGACCAGCCCGCCGAGTGAAGCAATGGGGTTGCGAATCTCGTGGCAGAGTCTGACCGCCATGGTGTTCAGGGCATTGGCCCGCTCCACCGCCACCAGGATCGACTTGTCCCGTTGGACCACCACATTCTCCCGGTGGATCTGATCCTTCTGTTCCATCTCCTTGGAGACATCGAGCAGACAGCCAAAAGAAAGACAGATCCCGTCCGCCCGCCATATCTCCAGGATCGAGCTGTCCTTGAGCCAGCTGGTCCCGGCAAGGCCCATCTTGTAGATAGCCTCCATCCGTCCGGCTTGCAACCGGTGTTCGCGCAGATGGTCTCCCTCCGCACGCAAGCGGCCGGAGGGGATAATCTCCTCATGGACGTCCAGATAGCCTTCCTGGGAACTGTAGGTTCGCTGGTCGAGCACCAGGGAGCGGAAGCGGGCCGCGGCCTGATCGCCGGGGCAGTCCAGGAGTCGCAGCAATCGCTTACCGATAAACTCATACCAGATCACCTTCTCCCGTTCCTGCCAGGCCGCGATATAGACCATAGGGGCGAGCCCCAAGCGCTCGAAATCCTCAAGACGCTCGATGCCGTGTTGCAAGTGTTCGCGCAAGGCCGGGGAGTACGCCCCCCGGAGTATCCGCCCTGGATACCCTTCTGGAATCAATATTGCAGTCATTCGCTTGATCGCGGTTCGCGCCTCCCTTGTTTGTGCCCGGCCCGGCCTCGGCGGCCTTCTCGCTGATGGCCATCTTCGGAATCACATATAGCCACCCACTTTTTAACCTTACCATAAAACTCCTGCAATACGGTAATTGGCAGCGTCATTTTTTACTCTCTTGGTATTCATCTTGTAAGTCCGGCTGATACCCCTTTGCAGGAGAATTTGCGATTATGGCGCCTCGTTACACCCAGGCGCTGGAATGTCCGGCATGGATACGGTCAATGGCTGCAAGAATGTTGTGGTCGTTACAGGGAATTGAATTGGGGGGTGCCTTGACTTTCAGCTTGCTCTTTTGATAGGGTGATTGTGTGCGATCTGATCCGGGCCTGAGAAAAAAAGGATCTCTTATCACCCAGAATAGCGAGGAACAGGTTTGTCCGAGATAGCACCTGTCATCTGTCGCCGATCCTGTAATTTTGTTGAGTTAGGGGGAATGATACTGTCGCTGCGGCCTATGATGATGAAGCCTGGCAGATTCTGTGCGAATCTGAGCAATAGGAGAAAAGGGGTTAGAAAATGGTTTCTCGTCGTCAATTTATTGTTTTTTCTGGATGCTTGACTTTCGCCGCGACATTGCCCGCTTGCGCATGGTGGGCTGACAAGCCCATTTCCATTGCTACCCGTGTTTGGCCAGGATACGAGCTGATGTATCTTGCGCGGAGCGAAGGCTGGCTGGATGCGCAACGGGTGGGCCTGATTGAGATGTCCTCAGGTCAGGATTCCTTGAAAGCGTTAGCCGAGGGCAAGGTGGATGGGGCGGCGATGACCATGGATGAAGTTTTGCAGGCGCGAGCCAGCGGTCTGCCACTTTCCGTAGTGATGATCTTTGATATCTCGGCCGGTGCCGATATGCTGGTGGCGCGTCCTGATATCAAGACACTCGCTGATCTCGAAGGCCGACGCATCGGTTTTGAACAAGGCTCCGTGGGTGAATTGATGTTGGTTGAATCCTTGCGGGCGGCGGGTCTGACGAAAGAAGACGTCACTCTGGTCATGCTCTCCGTCGCTCAGCAACGCGAGGCCTGGTCGCGCGATCAAGTGGATGCCGTCGTCACCTATGAACCGGTGGGTACTCAATTGCTGGCGCAAGGTGCGCTCAACCTGTTCGATAGTCGGCAGATCCCTAACACCATCGTTGATGTCCTGGCGATACGCAGGGATAGACTCGACCGGAGCCACGTACGTGCTATTCGTCACCTGATCGTGGCTCATTTTCGCGCACTCAAGCATCTGAACCGAAACCCGCAGGATGCAGCCTACCGCATGGCTCCCCATCTTGGTCTGCCGGCGGCGAATTTCCTTTCTGCCTTTAAAGGCTTGACCTTACCTGACGCCGCCCATAATTACCGCCTGCTCGCCGGAACTTCGCCGGAATTGCTCATCAGTACCCGCAAGCTGTCAGCCATCATGGTCAAGAGTGGATTGCTCAAGCAGGATGACCCCCTCGCCACACTGATACGCGTTGATTTTCTGCCCACTGATTTTCAGTAAAACTAATCATGGAGAGATGTATGGACATGAAGCTCATTCGCGTACTGATGCTGATTGCTTGCCTGTCCAGCGCCGCACAATCACCCATCCCGGCCTACGGCGCTGAACCGGTAAGACTCGGCGTACTTGCCTCCCCCTCCAAACCGCAAGCCTTGGCGCAATGGCAACCTTTGGCAGGCGTACTCAAACAGGCCATGCCGGAGCGCGATTTCGTGGTGGTAGCGCTCAGCCATCCCGAGTTGGATCAGGCCGTTGCTGCCCGCCAGCTGGATTTCGTATTGACCAATGGTGGACATTACCTGCTGTTGAGAAACCGTAACGGCTTGTCTTCGCCGCTCGCCACCCTGGCCTCCGATACCACTGGTCAGTTCCTCACTGTTTTTGGTGGTGTTATTTTCAGTCGGGCGGGACAGGCCGATATCAACACACTGAGCGATATCAAGGGCAAAGCCGTTGCCGCCGTTGCCATTGAATCCCAAGGGGCCTATCAGATGCAGGCGTATGAGCTCAGCCGAGTGGGGGTTCGTCTGCCGCAAGATGTCGAACTGATCACCACCGGTTTTCCTCAGGATCAGGTGGTCAAGGCCGTGCTGGCCGGTCGTGCCGATGTCGGTTTCGTGCGCAGCGGCGTGTTGGAAGGCATGGCGCGGGAAGGCAAGCTGGATATCAACCAGCTCAAGATTATCAATCGTCAGGCTCTTCCCGATTTTCCGCTCCAGGTTTCTACCCGGCTTTATCCGGAGTGGCCGTTTGCCGCCATGCCCCATATAGACGAAAAACTTGCCAGGCGTGTCGTCGTAACGCTTTTTGAGCTGGAGGATAACACGGCCGCCACGCAAATGATGGGCATAAATGGTTTTGTCGTGCCTGCCGACTACAGTCCTGTGGAAGATGTGTTGCGGGAGCTGCGCCTGCCGCCTTTCGAGGTTGCGCCCTCATTTACCCTGAAAGATGTCTGGATCCGCTATTACTGGCAAACGATGGGGGGCTTGCTTGCCACCGGGCTGATTTTGTCCCTGGGGGTGAGCATATTGCTCATGTACCGGAGACTGTCCGCAAATCATACTCTTGTGCTGCTGCACCAGCAAAAACTGCAAGAGAGCGAGGATAAATTCCGCGCCCTGGTTGAGTCGATGAGCGACTGGATCTGGGAAATGGACCGGAACGGTCGCTATACCTATGTCAGCCCCAAGGTCGAAGCCCTGCTGGGGTACAAACCGGAAGAGGTGCTGGGCAAGTCGCCGTTTGACTTCATGTCGCCGGAGGAAGTGCAAGCCGTCGGCAAAGTCTTCGGCGAGACCATCGCGAAACGTGCGCCCCTCGTCGCCCTGGAGAATAGCAATCTTCATAAGGATGGTCGGCTGGTGGTTCTGGAGACGAGCGGGGTCCCGTTTTTTGACGTGAATGGGGAATTTGCCGGGTATCGGGGCATCGACCGCGATATCTCCGAGCGCAAACAGACGGCGCAAGCCCTTGCAGAGTCTGAGCACAGGTTCAGGGCCATCCTTGATGCCACTGTCGATGGTATCCTGGTGGCAGATGCGCAATCACATACGTTCGTCACGGCGAATAACGCAATCTGCGATATGCTTGGCTATCCGATGGAGGAGTTGACTCGCCTGGGCATTGCGGACATCCATCCGGCGGAAGCCTTTCCCGAAGTGCAACGCCAGTTCGAGCGCCAGATGAAAGGCGAGATCCGCGTGGCGCCTGATCTGCCGGTGCAACGTAAGGACGGATCGGTATTTTTTGCCGATGTCAGCACTGCACCCATGGTTTTGGCGGGACGACTCTTGCTGGTTGGTATTTTTCATGATGTTACCGCGCGCAAACAGGCGGAAGAAAAAATCAGCAAGCTGAACAATGAGTTGGAAGAAAAGGTAGTGGAGCGCACGCGGCAATTGCTGGCGGCCCAGGAAGATCTGGTGCGCAAGGAAAAACTGGCATTGCTGGGGCAGATTGCAGGTAGTGTCGGTCACGAATTGCGCAATCCGCTGGGGGTGATGAACAATGCGGTGTACTTCCTGCAAACCGTATTGACGGATGCGGACGAAACCACCAGGGAATATTTGAAGATCATCAAGGACGAGATCGCGGATGCGGAGCGCATCGTCTCCGACCTGCTGGATGCCGTGCGCACCAAACCGCCGCAGCCGGAAGCGGTGGGGGTGCGTGAAGTGATCGGGCAGACATTGGAAAAGCTGACGATACCGCCTTCCGTGTCCGTCAAACTGGATATCCCTGAGACGCTTCCGGCTCTCCGCGTGGATGTCATGCAAATCCAGCAGGTGTTTCGCAATCTCATCAGTAACGCTGTGGAGGCCATGCCGGAAGGCGTTGTGTTGGAAATAAGCGCGGTCGAGAACAGGCAAGATGATGGTGCGGTTACCGTCAGCGTGCGTGATAGCGGCAGAGGCATCACCCCGGAGGTGCTGGCCAAGCTGTTTCAGCCGCTGTTCACCACCAAGGCGAGCGGCATCGGGCTGGGGCTGGTGGTGGTAAAGAACTTGATCCAAGCCAACGGTGGGACGATCAGGGTAGAGAGTGCGATCGGCCAAGGCACGACCTTTACTGTAGTGCTGCCCACTATGAATTCTTCCATTAAGGAGATCTGAATGCGTTTTTCAACCAAAATAGGACTGAGCGCGACAATGGCGGCCTTGCTCGTCGGGCCCTTGCTCGGGGCGGCCGTATTCTTCAATGCCCGTTCCCTGTTGCTGGAACGTATCGTCCACGAGCAAATCAAGATTGCCTCGGGGGTGATAGCGGAAATCGATACTGCTCTGTTGAAGGCCTTCGGGGAAATGGCTGTGATTTCTGCCGATAATTTCCTGCGGGAGTTTCTTGAATCACCTGCGGAGCACCAGGGACAGACCGACACAGTTGCGGACGAACTGGAAGAACGGGCCGAACTGACTGGTCCCTGGGAGGGCATGATCGTCTTCGACCTGTCGGGCCGGGTGGTATTTACTCCCATGGAGGAGCAGGGCTGCATCGGCGAGTTGGCCGACAACCCCTTGGTCCGCATCGCCTTTGAGAGCGCCCTGAAGGGCAAGACCTACCGTTCCGGCCGGGTCGTATGTCCTGGTACAGGCCAGCCGGGGGTGATCTTTGCCGCGCCGGTTCTCAGCCGCGTCGAGTCGGACAAGGTGGTGGGAGTGGTGGTATCCCAATATGTCTGGGCACCCATCCAGAATATCCTCGACAGTGTCGATGCTACGGCAATAGTCCATCTGCTCAATAGCAAGGGGGAAGTGATCGGGCGACGCAGCCGTGATCTCCTCGACGAGGAACCCCTTCGGCTGCTTCGTGCGAACCCGGCGTGGAAGACCTTACCGGGGGGCGATGGCTATGCTGTTTTGGCCAGCTCCACCCACGGTGGGGGAGCTTGGCTGGCCGTAGATTCCCAGTCAGGGGGTGAGGGGTGGACGCTGATGATGGAGAAGCCTCTTAAGGTGATGTTTGCCCCTATTGCGGTGTTGGCGAGGAATACCGGACTGCTGGTTTTCGGCGTACTGCTGGTGACGGGGGTGTTTCTTACCATCATTGTCCGCCATTTTATTCGACCGCTGGGAGAGCTTGTCGAGGGGGTGCGGCAGGTGGAGCAGGGCAGATTCGATCAGAAGGTGATGGTGCGCAGCAAGGACGAATTCGGCAATCTTGCGCAGAGCTTCAATTCGATGGTCGACAAATTGCAGGAGGCCCAGGATGAACTGGTCCGCAAGGAGAAGCTGGCGATGCTGGGGCAGGTGGCTGGCAGTGTTGGCCACGAACTGCGCAACCCGCTGGGGGTGATGAGCAATGCGGTCTATTTCCTGCAGACAGTGCTTGAGGGGAACGACGAGAGGGTCAAGGAATACCTGGGAATCATTCTGGACGAGATCACCCGATCGGAACATATCGTTGAAGAGTTATTGGATGCGGTGCGCACCCGTTCCCCCGACCTTGCCACGCACGGAGTGGCGGAACTGATCGGCCAGATTTTACGCCAATGCCCCATACCCGCTTCCGTGATTGTTACCCTGGATATTCCCGAAACGATTCGCCCCCTTAGGGTGGATGCCCAGCAAATACAACAGGTGCTCCGCAATCTTATCAGTAACGGTGTGGAGGCCATGCCGGAGGGGGGGGCGCTTTTAATCCGCGCGGTTGAAAACAGAGAGGAGGGAACAGTTACTGTCAGCGTGCGGGACAGTGGCAGCGGTATGACCCCGGAGGTGCAGGATCAGCTGTTTCAGCCGCTCTTTACCACCAAGGCGCGCGGCATTGGTTTGGGGTTGGTGGTGGCAAAGAACCTGGTCCAAGTCAACGGCGGTCACATCGAGGTGCAAAGTGAACCGGGGAAAGGCACTCTGTTCTCCATCATCCTGCCTGGGGATTATGAGGAGGGAAAACCGCAGGCCTGAAAATCCGCCATGCGGTTTGAGTGGTACACTGAAAAGGCTGGTTCACGCTCTCCTCAGGTTGAGCACACGTCAGGTCGCCGGATTGTTTCTTGCCGTCGCGGTGATTGTGGCGATGATGAAGCCCCTGACGCAGGTCAACGGCGGCAGCGTCAGGGTGGAGAGTGTGCCCGGAAAGGGCAGTACGTTTTTCGTTGTGTTGACGAGCGACGAAGGTGACAGGGGCATGATTCATCACGCCATTGTCAATAAATAAGGGGAAGTTTCATGAGGATTTTAGTGGTTGATGATGACCTTCGAATCGTTAAAACGACTTGCGATATCCTGAGAATCAAGGGGCACGAACCAATTGACGCTTACTCGGGCGAGGAGGGTGTGGAGAAGGTCAAGAGCGACCGGCCGGATTGTGTCTTGATGGACATCAAGATGCCAGGCATCAGTGGTGTCGAGGCCATGAAACTGATGCGGGAGATCGTGCCGGCGCTGCCTGTCGTGTTGGTCACTGCCTACTCGACAGAAGATCTTATGGCCGAGGCGAAAAGCTCCGGAGCCTATGCCATCATGAGTAAGCCGCTCAATTTTCCCATAATCTTTTCCTTCCTTTCCCTGCTGCGCAAGGAGGAGATTGTCCTGGTTCGTTGACGACGACCCGAATTTTTGCAAGACCTTGAAAGATATGCCATATATATTCTACCTTTACGAATACAATATTTTTCCTGATATCATCCATTATCGGATGATATCAGGATCTGGATAATTACTTGTTAGGCGGGGTGGTCTCGCTGGACGTAACCGTAAAAGGAGAACACGAAAATGAAGAAGAAAGTTTTGGCAGGCTTGGCAGTTGGGGTAATGATGTTTGGGGTGGCTGTCGTTGCAAGTGCCACAGAGTTTGACTTTGACGGGACTATGCAATATCATAATGACGTCCTAATGTTTAACTTTACAACTACAGCGTCATGCAACGTGACTTTATTTAGTTCGTCTTGGGATGATGGGGGGTTCGACCCTATGTTGGGGCTGTGGGATAGCAATGGAGAGTTAATTACCTGGCAGGATGACGGAGGCATAGAAGGTTTGACTTCATCTAATGGAGTATCTTACACTTACGGTGATTGGGATTCCTTCTTTACCGCCCCTGTTGGTGCAGGAAACTTTTTTGTGAGTTTGACCACATTTGACAATAGGCCCAATGGCAACAACTTGTCGAACGGTTTCGCTTACGACAATGATGTACCAGAATCGTTTTATGTACCAGGATCGCTTACCACCTCTTGGTATCAACGAAATAGCGGATACCGAACCGGAGATTTCGAATTTCATATTCTCAACGCTTCAACTGCGACAATAAATGATCCAAACGCTCCTGTCCCAGAACCAGCCACCATGCTCCTCATAGGCACAGGCATAGCAGGTCTTGTAGGCGCACGTAGGAAGAAGAAATAATAGTCAGTCGCGAGGCAGGGGCCATAGTGGTTCCTGCCTTTTCAATTTAATGAACGGCAAAAATCGCCGAATCGGGTAGCCGGGGGTTTTTCTCCCCCAGCCCCCACAACACCCTGCGTGCGGCTCCGCACAGGGCGTTTCATCAAGATTACCGGGCCGTAGCCGGGTAGTGTATTTTCACCCACTGTTCTTTGACAGATATNNACCCGAATTTTTGCAAGACCTTGAAAGATTTTTTGACCTTGCGGGGCTTCCATGTTGAGACGGAAAGTGAGCCGCAGAAAGTGCGGGGCCGTCTGGAGCATGATTACAAGCTTGCCGTCGTTCTCGACCTTAAGCTGGGGGCGGTGAACGGTTCGGAGGTGTTGACAGAGGTGCGGGCCAAGTATCCCACGAAACCGGTGGTGCTGGTGACCGGCTATCGCCGGGAAATGGGGGACGCCATCGAGAAGGGACGCCAGATAGGCGCCTATACCTGCCTTTACAACCCATTGGAAATGGACGACTTATTCCAGGTGATTGAAGACATTCGAATGAAGAAACTGCAAAACCTGCTGGTCTCGGCATAACCGGAGAAAAATCATGAATGCAAAGGAAAAAATCCTGGTGGTGGACGATGACCCGAATCTCAGGAAGACGCTTGCCGACATCCTGAGGGTCAAGGGCTATGAAACGGCTATCGCCGGCACCGGTGCCGAGGCTATTGCCGCGGCGAAAAAAGGGGGTATCAGCCTTGCTCTGATCGACCTGATGCTGCCGGACGTGCCCGGGCTCGAGGTCATGGCCCGCATCAAGGCCATATCGCCATTGACGGAGGCGATTATCCTGACCGGGCATGCCTCAATGGACACCGCCATCGAGGCGACCGGGCAGGGGGCGTTTTCCTATCTCCTCAAACCCTACAACATGGAAGACTTACTACGGGTCATCAGGCATGGCGTCGAGCGCCAGCAGGCGCAGGAGGAAATCCTCCGTCTGGCCTCATTCCCTACCTTGCACCCCAGTCCGGTGATTGAACTTGACTCTGCCGGGGATGTCTCCTATCTCAATCCGGCAGCCGAGAGATTGTTTCCCAGGTTGGGCGTACTTGGGCAGTCACATCCTTTGCTGCATTGTGCGTCAGGGCAGATAGACGCCTTACGGCAAGGCAAAGAGCAAGGAGAAGTAGTCGAGGAGGTGAAGATAGAGGAAGCGACGTATGAACTGCATATCTCCTACGTTCATAATGTCAACCTCATTCGCATTTATGTGACGGACATCACGCAACGCAAACGGGATGAAGAGGCAATCTACCTTCTCGCCACTACCGATAGCCTGACAGGCATCGCCAACCGTCGGGAGTTCACCGCAATCCTGGTGAGAGAAATGGATCAAACAAAAAGATATGGTATGCCCATGGCATTGGTGATGTACGATATCGATTACTTCAAACGCGTAAATGATACCTTCGGTCACGATGTCGGCGACCAGGTGTTGCAGACCGTCACCTGCCTGGTGAAGGACAATATCCGTGCCTCTGATATCGTGGCGCGGTGGGGGGGGGAAGAGTTCATGGTGCTGATGCCGCAAACAGACCTCCAGGACGCCGGAAACACGGCCGAGAAGCTGCGGCTGGCAATCGCCGGCCATCATTTTGACCAGGTAAACAAACTGACGGTCAGTTTCGGGGTTACTGCGTACGAACCGCAGGATGATCTGAATTCGCTGTTGAAAAGGGTGGACGACGCGCTCTACCAGGCGAAGGAGCGGGGGAGGAATCGTGTCGAGATCCTGACCGGTGAGGCGGCTGCTCATTGAGGTGAAGGTTTTTTTTATCCCCGACGAGCTGAATGTCGGCCTTCACCGGAAAGGGAGAAGAAAGAAATAAAACGGCCCAAGCTCAAGAGGGTGCAATGCCCCAAGGACAGATTGCCAACGTGTAGCCGTGGTTTTTCTTGAGAGTACAATCCTGACAGACAATGGTAGGGAATTACTCAGTAATTTTGGTTTGGCTGGCAGGGCTGGTCTTGTTCTGGTGCAGCGTGTTGATCTGCTGTTTGATGTCGGTGACCAGGACCTTGATCTCAGGGGCTTCCGGTAGCGACGGCTTCAGGGCCAGAAAATCAAAGGTAAAGGAACAAGGTGTGTTTTTTTCCTCTAAGGAGCCGGGGGGCTGGGCTTGCTCCAAGGTCGTGATCTGCTGGGCCACGTCCTTTCGCTCCTGTTCTATCTGCTCAACCTTCTGGAGATAGCCTGGCTGTTGTTGCTCTTGCTTTTGTCGCATCCTCTGGATCTGCCAGTCGAGGGCGCCAAGCCGGTTACGGAGTTCGGTCAGTTCCTCTTCTTTTGCCTTGCCCCATTTGCCGCTTTTTTCCCAGTTGATATGGAGAATCCCTTGATATTTGCCTTGGCTCCCGGTCTGGGTGATCAGGGTATTGTTGACGTGTTGCGGGTTCATGTTGCCACTGCCCGGGCCAGCCGTAAGGATAAGGTGGAGGGTTGGGAATTCCTGGGCAATCTCCTGGTTTTCGGCCGGAGAGAGGCTGGAGAGCAGGATGAGGATATCGCATTGGGGGGTGGTTTTTTTAATCAGGGCCGGCAACACTGTTCGCCAGTCATCACGAGTGATACCGGCAGGCAGGGGGGAGACAGCACCGGTCAGACCAATGATTCCGGCCTTTATCCGGCCGATTTTTTTGATCCGCACCAGCTCAAAGACCGGACGGCCCTGTTGATCCAGAAGATTGGCCGATAGCCAGGGGAATCCTTGCTTCTGGCTGGCTTGCAGGAACGCAAGCCCGGCCGCCAGATCAAGGGGGCCAACCGCCACCGCATCCACCTTCATGGTGCTGTAGATCTTGATGATACCGGCAGCGGTCAGTTGTTCCTGGGACTGCCCGTCTGCTATCGGTGACTGCTTGAAGAGCAGATTGCCGGAGTCAACAAAGAGGGAGGGTTGGTGGTGCTCAGTGGCAATGTTTTTGATCTGGAATGCTTTTTTGGACAGCCCGCCCAATTGATTGGAGTGTCAGCCGCAGGGTTCAGTCTCGCCCTGGATGTTGTTGGAGTAAAAGAGGAGGAAGGATTCCGGGGGAGCGGCGTGCAGCGGGGTGGCGGTGAGCGGTGTCAGTAAGAGCAGGAGCAGTATGACCATGAAGATGGCGGGCCGCCCTGGAAGGTAGAGGCAAGATGGGCTGATCAGCCCGATGAGCCTGGTAGCCTTGGTTGTACGGCTGGTGTGGCTTGTGCTCTCGACATTATTTCTTGGATGTATCATGGTCCTTTTTCCTTTGTTGGAGAATCTGTCGCCATTTGCCGAGGCGCTCTTTGATCACCGCCTCATAGCCGCGGGTGGTGGGCGAGTAAAAGGATCTGCCTGCAAGTTCCGGGGGCAGATGGTTCTGCTCGACGAGTCCCTGCTCTTTGTCGTGGGCGTACTGATATCCCTTGCCATAGCCTAAGTTCTTCATGAGCTTGGTGGCGGCGTTGCGCAGGTGCATGGGCACGGGGAGGGAGCCGGTCCGCGCTATGCTCTGGCGGACCTCAGCCTCGGCCGCGTACAGTCCATTGCTCTTGGGGGCGGTGGCGAGATAGACCACAGCCTGGGCCAGGGCCAGGGTTCCTTCCGGGAGGCCCAGGGTCTGGAAGGCCTGTTGGCAGCTCATGGTCTGGCTGAGAGCTAAGGGGTCAGCCACGCCTACATCCTCGGAGGCAAAGCGAATCAGGCGGCGGCAGATATAGAGTGGTTCTTCGCCGGCATCGAGCATCCGGTAGAGCCAGTAAAGGGCGCCGTCGGGATCGGAGTCGCGCAGGGACTTGTGCAGGGCCGAGATCAGATTGTAATGCTCCTCGCCGTCCTTGTCGTAGCGCAGGGATTTGTGTTGTCCGGCCTCACTGATGTCGTCGGCAGTAATGGTAGCGCTTTCGGTGTCGGGTGTATGGTGAAATCGGTGCAGGGTGAGCGTTGCGGCAATCTCGAGGATATTGAGTCCCATGCGGGCATCACCGTCGGCCAGGGTGATCAGTTGGTCCAAGGCCTCATCAGGGCAATGGAGATTGTAGAGCCCTAAACCCTGTTCAGGGTCGGTCAAGGCGCGGCGGAAGATGGTCTGCAAATGTTCCCGCGCAAGTGCCTGAAGGACAAGGACCCGGCAACGGGAGAGCAGGGGAGCGGTAACGTGAAACGAGGGGTTCTCGGTGGTGGCGCCAATGAGGGTGAAGAGACCTGATTCGACATGGGGCAGAAAGGCGTCCTGCTGACTTTTGTTGAAGCGGTGGATCTCATCAATGAAAAAAATGGTGGGTTTGTTTTCGGTCTGGCGGAGGTGTTCGGCCTGATCCACGATCTGCCGCACCTCTTTCACCCCCGAGAGGACGGCCGAGAAATGGACAAAATTGGCTCCGGTTGATTCGGCCAGGATCCGGGCCAGCGTGGTCTTGCCGGTGCCCGGGGGCCCCCAGAGGATCAGAGACGGCAGGGCGCGGGACTCCATGACTGTTCGCAGCATCTTCCCCGGCCCCAGCAGGGTCTCCTGGCCCGCGAAGCCGTCAAGGGTGCGGGGTCGCATACGTTCTGCCAGGGGGGACGAGGGCGAGAGCGGGGATTGAGTTTTCGAGAGGGCTGTCGTCATATGTTGCCCCTGATGGAGGCCAGTACCTGGCGTAAGGCCGGCAGGTCTTTGCAATCATAGATCATCTTTCGATAGCTGGCACTCTCCGGCAGCCCCTTGAAATAACGGCCCAGATGATTTTTGATGCAGCCGGGCATGTGCCCTGCCGGCAGCGTCTGTTCGATCAGCTCCAGATGGCGGCAGACACCATCCAGCAATGGAGAGAGTTCGGTTGGTTTGCCTCCGGGAGTAAAGACCCAGGGGTTGCCCAAGGCAGCTCGGCCAATCATGATCCCGTCGCAACCAGTTTGACGCATCATGGCAAGACCCTGGGCGTGGGAGCAGATGTCGCCATTGCCAATGACTGGTATTGCCACCGCCTGTTTTACCTGGGCGATGACCTCCCAGTCGGCAATGCCGGTGAACCCTTGGGCCCAGGTGCGACCATGCACCGTGATTGCCGCTGCCCCGGCATCTTCGGCCATGCGAGCAAAGTCGAGGGCGGAGATGTGTTGGCTGTCCACCCCAATCCTGGTCTTGACGGTGACCGGCACCATACTGTTACTGATAACATTTTCTATGATGGCCCTGGCTGTTTGCGGCTCCTGCATCAAGGCGGCGCCCGCCCCGCGTTTGGTCACCTTTTTGACAGGGCAGCCCATGTTGATGTCAATGAGATCAGGATGAAAGGTGCTGAGCAGGGCCGCAGCCTGCCCCATGATGAGCGGATCGGCCCCGAAAAGTTGGAACGAGACTGGTCGCTCCGCCGGATTTGAGGCCAGCATGGCCAGGGTATTGGCCTGTTTATAGACCAGGCCGTGACAACTGATCATCTCGGAGACAACAAGGCCCGCCCCAAATTCCCGGCAAAGCCGGCGAAAGGGGAGGTCTGTATATCCGGCCAAGGGGGCAAGGATAAAGGGCGAGTCGAAGGTCAGGTTGGCGATCTGAAGCATTTTTTTATTGCTGATATTTTTTTGCAAACAGGGTATTTTCTACTTTTTCTTTCTTTTTCGGGTCAGGGTTTGTTGTTTAGGGGCCGTTAAGAAATAACTTGTATCTTTTTATCCATTTCTTTACGGCCCTTTATGCCGTTCTTGAAGCAAAAGAAGTCCAAGTTATTTATTTACGACGGCTGAACGATGGCCTGGCTGACAGATTGAATATTCATTCGTTTCTTTCTTACCATAATTGGAGAACCATATGCCACTGCAATTAAATATGCAATCACGAGAATTATCCAGTCAGGAGTTGCAGGGATTGCGCGAGATGCGTGTCCGCTGCGCCAAGAATATCCTGCTCTCCACCAGCCTTGCCGCCTCCGGTCATCCCGGTGGCTCGCTCTCATCTCTTGACATGTTGCTGGTTACCTACGGTTGCATCAAGCATGACCCTGAGAATCCGAACATGGAGGAGCGGGATCGGGTGGTGGTCAGTATGGGCCATATCTCACCCGGCGTCTATTCCACCTTGGCCGAATATGGATATTTCAGTCAGGACGATTTTCTCGGTGGCTTTCGTCGCACCGGTTCCGGATTTCCCGGCCATGTGGAGCGCATTGTCCCCGGTGTGGAGTGGGACACAGGCAATCTGGGTCAGGGCTTGTCCACCGCAGTCGGCATTGCCCATGCCTTTAAGATCCAGGGCCGTCCGAATAAGGTTATCGTCTTTATGGGGGACGGCGAACAGCAGAAGGGGCAGATCTGCGAGGCCATCCGTTTCGCCAATAAATACAAGCTCGATAATCTGATTGTGGTCATTGACCGTAATCATCTTCAGATCTGCGGTGCCACCGATGATATTATGCCCCAATCGGTGCGGGCCATGTATGCCACCAATAACTGGGAGGTCAAATATCTGGCTGATGGTCATGATTGCAACAGTTATTTCCGGGCCTTGGCCGATGCCTACACCAAGCCTTGTGGCAAACCGACGGTGATTGTCGCCCGCACCGTCATGGGCAAGGGGATCTCCTTTATGGAAAATCTGGCCAAGTATCATGGCTCGCCCTTGAACCGCGCCATGCTCGCCGATGCGTTGAAGGAGCTGGGCGTTGACAATGATGTCGAGAAATGGGAGGCCTTGCGCGCTCAGCCGGTAGCCACCCATACCATTCGTAAATATGTGTCTAACGCCCCGGAAATTGCCTTGGGAACGCCTGTTCTTTATGGTGCTGACAGCAAGACTGATAACCGTTCCGCCTACGGCAATGCCCTGCAGGGGTTGGCTGAGGCCAATAATGTGAATGGCGCGATCACGATCAGCGGCATCTCCTGTGATCTGGAAGGATCGGTGAAGATGGGCGGGTTTCGCAAACATTCACCTGGCGCTTATATCGAGGCGGGAATCCAGGAGCATCATGCCGCCAGCATGGCAGGCGGCATGAGTTCTGTGGGCATGGTGCCATTTTTCAGTACCTTCGGGGTCTTTGCCCTTTCCGAGGTCTATAATCAGACCCGCATCAATGACTTTAATCACACCAACGTCAAGGTGGTTGCCACCCATGTGGGGCTGGATGTGGGCGAGGATGGCCCGACCCATCAGTGTATTGATTATCTGGGGCTTACCCGCAACTTCTTCCGCTTTTCGGTATTTATGCCGGCGGATCCCAATCAGACCGACCGGATTATCCGCTTTGCCGCCACCCATGCCGGCAACGTCTTTGTCGGCATGGGGCGTTCGATCACTCCGGTGATCCTGAAAGAAGACGGCACCCCCTTCTATGATGCCGAGTACACCTTTCAGGCTGGCAAGGGTGACTGGTTGCGGCGCGGCAGTCAGGCTACGATCATCACCTACGGGGCACTTGTCCCCGCAGTCATTGAGGTCTGGGCCTTACTGGTTCGTGAGGGGAAATCAGTAGGGGTGCTGAACATGGCCTCTCTGGTGCCGATGGACAAGGATGCTGTTCTGGAGGCCGCAGCCAAAGGGCCGGTGGTAACCGTGGAAGATCATCATGTTGATACCGGACTGGGGGCCATGGTGGCCCTGGTGCTTGCCGAATCCGGCAAGGCGGTGCCCTTCAAGCGATGCGGGGTGCAATTCTACGGCGGCTCTGGACAACCGGCGGAGTTGTACGCCAAGCAAGGTCTGGATGCAGAATCTATAGCTGCTACGGTGAAAGGCTTGCTGTTGTAACTGTAAGCGGTTGTCGGAAGAAAGAAAGCAAAACGGGGTGTCCCTGATTTCAGGGACACCCCGTTTTGCTTTCAAAAGACGAGCAAAGGAAAAAGAAAAGACTGAGAAGAGAGAAGGCCTTCCTCCCACCATGCAAAGCTCTATGTTACAGCTCTGATAATTTTCCCAGTGATTTTATATAAATTTTTTCTGAAAGATCATTAATAATGGTTTCCAGGGCCCTGGTTTCATTGTCCGCAGTAACTGTCGCGCTTCTGGTGGTGCGGGCATCTTCTGACCAGGTCTCACTAGGGATCTCCAGGAGCACTTTATCTGTTTTGATATCTTTGAGGATATAGCGGACGGTAAGAATGACTTTGACCTGGGTGGCAGCGTTGCCGGTGCCATAAGAGAGGCTGGGTTGTTGAATGGAGAGAATTTCACCAGCAAGGATAAGATCGGCTCCGGCCTTCTCCTTGGTGACTTTAATGGAGTTTGTTTTTTGAAACCAGCGGGTCAGGGATTGATAGATCTTGGTGTCAAGTTGCAGGGCATTCGTTCTATTCTTCCAGTGAGTCACATAGATGGATTTTTCCGGCCCAGTATAGACATAAGGGTTATGATACCCGCAGGCACCAAGAAACAGGGCAACAAGGAGAAAAAGCGAGCTGAGACGAAGTGATGTTTTCAACATTGACTCCAGTATGTTTAGAAAGTTAATTCAAGGTGATATTACTCGCCCATTCTTTTGACAAGAAGATTCGATGAAGCTGTCGTTAAAAAACTAACTAAAATATTTCAATACCATGAACGGCATAAGGAAGATCGTGACGACCTGGATGAAATTGTAATAATTATTTTGTGAATCCGTTATTATTCCTGGCAGTCATTACGGCACGATAAAGCTGATTCGTAACGACATAAGAATCCGTAAACAAAATGATGAGGCTATTTTGTAACAGATCATAAAATATCCTTAAATAACAATATTAACAAGCTTCTTCTGCACGATAATAACTTTTTTGACGGGTTTGGCCATAATAATTTTCTGGATATTCCCGTCGCTTAACGCCATTTCTTTTATTATCTCGTCGTCGGTATCTGCGGCTACCTGGAGGCGGGAGCGCATCTTGCCGTTGACCTGGATGACGACGGTAATCTCATCTTCTTTGGCCGCATCAAGGTCAAGAGCAGGCCACTGTTCCTGATCAAGGGGGCGGGGGCTGTCAATCTGCTGCCAGAGTTCGGCACAAAAATGGGGGACCATGGGGGAGAGCAGAAGGAGAATGGCCCGCACCGCCTCATGGATCAAGGGAGGAGAGACCTTATCCTGGGGCTGGTCACTGTCCATGGGGGCCAGGGTGGTCAGGGTATTAAACAGCTCCATGATCCCGCTGATGGCGGTATTAAAGTGGAAGTTGTTCTCGATGTTCAAAGTCACCCGCTGGATGGTCTGGTGGGTCTTGCGATGGAGGGCCTGATCCGCCGTGCTTTGAATGACGATATTCCCGTCACCTGCCCGGGTAAGGAGTTCCTGATGGCCCATGACATAGCGATAGATCCGGTTCAGAAAACGAAAAGCTCCTTCTACACCCTGGGCATTCCATTCCAGATCCCTTTCCGGCGGGGCGGCAAAGAGACTGAACAGGCGAACGGTGTCGGCCCCGTATTCATGAATCAGGTCATTGGGGTCAACAACGTTGCCCTTGGATTTTGACATCTTGGCCCCATCCTTGATCACCATTCCCTGGGTCAGAAGGTTGGTGAAGGGCTCATCAATATCGAGGTAGCCGAGATCACGCAGGACTTTGGTGAAAAAACGGGAGTAGAGGAGATGAAGGATGGCATGTTCAACACCGCCGATATATTGATCCACTGGCAGCCAGTGCGCGGCCTTGGCCAGATCTATAGGGGTTTGGGTATCCCGGGGGCTGGTATAACGGGCAAAGTACCAGGAGGATTCGACAAAGGTGTCCATGGTATCGGACTCGCGCCTGGCCGCACCACCACAGGCCGGACACGTAGTCTGCAGAAAGGACTCCCGTTGATGCAGGGGGGCGCAACTGTTCCGGTCTGAATCCGTATCCGCAGGCAGGGTCAGCGGAAGCTGCTCGGCCGGGATCGGTTGGATGCCGCACTTCTCGCAGTAGATTATGGGGATGGGAGTTCCCCAGTACCGCTGCCTGGAGATCCCCCAGTCGCGCAGTCTATAAGTGGTATGGGGCGCGCCAAAGCCATTGTTGCCGGCGTGATCGATAATGGCCTGCTTGGCGGCCAGTGAGCTCAGGCCGTTGAATGTCCCCGAATCAGCAAGCAGACCTTGCTCAACGGATGCCGCCTCCATCTCCCCTGCTATCAGGGTGACGCCCTCGGGAAAGACCACTGGTTTGATGGCCAGGTTATATTTACGGGCAAATTCAAAGTCCCGCTGGTCATGCGCGGGAACGGCCATGACCGCTCCCGTGCCATAGCCCATGAGGACAAAATTGGCCACATAGACTGGAATCTCGTCGCCATTAAAGGGATTGAGGCAGTAGCGTCCGGTAAAGATTCCCTTTTTCTCCTGCTCATCATCGGGTTTCTGTTGCTGTTTTTCCAGGATAATGGCAGCAATAAAGTCCCGAATTTCCTGCTCTCGATCTGAACCTTGAATCAGCACGTCTATCAAGGGATGCTCCGGGGCAATCGACATGAAGGTCACGCCAAAGATGGTGTCCGGGCGGGTGGTAAAGATGGAAAGGAGCTCTTCACTTCCGGCAATCTTGAAATCACAGGTGAGGCCCTCTGACTTGCCGATCCAGTTGCGCTGCATGGTTACAACCTTATCGGGCCAGCCCTTCAACTTGTCGAGATCACGAAGCAGCTCTTCGGCGTAAGCGGTTATCTTGAAAAACCAGCCCTTCATCTCACGGGGGGTAACCGGTTCATCGCAACGCCAGCAGGTGCCATCAATGACCTGCTCATTGGCCAACACCGTCTGGCAGGAGTTGCACCAGTTGACGGTGGTCTTTTTCTGATAAGCGAGCCCTCTTTCATACATCTGGAGAAAGATGAGCTGCTCGTGGCGATAATAGGCGGGATTACAGGTGGCGATCTCTCGGTCCCAGTCATAGGAAAGGCCCAGCTGGCGTAACTGGTCGCGCATGTAATCTATGTTGTCGTAGGTCCAGCGAGCGGGATGGCTCTTGTTTTTCTGGGCGGCGTTTTCCGCCGGCAGGCCAAAGGCGTCCCAGCCCATGGGATGCAGGACATTGAATCCGCGCAGCCGTTTATAACGGGCAATGACATCGCCAATGGAATAATTACGGACATGACCCATGTGGATGCGTCCTGAAGGGTAAGGAAACATCTCGAGGACATAATATTTTTCCCGTTTATCCCCTTGCGTGTCATCTTCCGAGACCTTGTAGGTCGATTCCTTTTGCCAGACCTCCTGCCACTTGGCCTCTATGGTCTTGAAGTCATATCTGAAAGTATATTTATTGTCTGGTTCGCTCGTGGTGGCCATGCTTTTGCCTCGGGGTAAAAAAACGGGAAGGTCTCTTGATTATCTGATTATCTGAGGGACAATGAACTCGGCGTTATCTCAACGTAAAATCGAGGTTAATAGCTGCCTGACTGGTCATAGTGACTCATGTTTTCAAACAGGGTGTATTCCTTGAGGAAGGTCAGTTTAAAGGTGCCGGTGGGTCCGTTTCGCTGTTTACCGATGATGATCTCAGCGCTGCCTTTTTCCGGATTATCCTCACCCTTGTTGTACACCTCATCACGGTAGATGAAGCAGATGACGTCGGCGTCCTGTTCAATGGCACCTGATTCGCGGAGGTCAGACATCATCGGTCTTTTATCGGTACGGCTTTCGAGGCCTCGGTTAAGCTGAGACAGGGCCAGGACTGGAATTTTGAATTCCTTGGCAATGGCCTTTAGCGATCGTGAGATTTCACTGATTTCCTGGGTGCGATTTTCAGTCGATGACCGACCGCGCATAAGTTGCAGATAGTCAACCAGGATCAGGCCCACATTATGCTGAGCCGCGAGCCTGCGGACCTTGGCTCGCATTTCAAGGACAGAAATAGCAGGGGTATCATCAATATAGATCGGCGCGTGTTCAAGCATACCCACCGCCCTGGTGAGCTTGGGCCAGTCTTCGGGGTGCAGTTTACCGGTGCGAATACGCTGCGAATCAATGCGGGCTACCGAGCAGAGCAGTCGCATGACCAATTGTTCATGCGACATCTCCAGGCTGAAGATGCCCACGCCAACCTTGTCAACCAGAGCCGCGTGCTGGGCGATGTTCATGGCCAGGGCGGTCTTGCCCATGGACGGGCGAGCGGCCAGGATGATGAGATCAGAGGGCTGGAGACCGGCGGTCATCTTGTCCATCTCGTGATAGCCAGTGGCCATGCCGGTGATCAGTTCTTTTCGGGCAAAGAGTTTTTCAATGGTCTTAAAGGCCGCCGGGATGGCCTGGCCCATGGTGGCAAAGCCTTGGCCGCTTTTGGAATTAGCAATATCAAAAATAGCCTGCTCCGCTTCATCGACCAAGGTGTCGATATCGCCCTGCTCGTCATAACAGCGGTTGGCAATTTCGGTGTTGATCTGAATCAGGCTTCTGAGGATAGCCTTTTGATGAATAATCCGGGCGTAGTGGCTGAGATTAGCGGTGACCGGAACCATGGAGGTCAGCATGGCCAGGTAGGCCGCGCCGCCAATTTCATCGAGCTTATTGTTGTTCTTCAGTTGATTGGTGACGGTGATGAGGTCTTGGGGCTCGCTTCTCTCGAAGAGCTGGATCATGGCCTCAAAGATCAGGCGATGCGACGGACGATAAAAATCGTTTGATTTCAGGATCTCCAGGACGGTACCGAGCGATTGATCCTTGAGCAGAATGGTGCCCAGTACCGATTGTTCGGCCTCAAGATTCTGGGGAGGGACGCGGCCCCCAGGTGCAGTTGGAGCAGGGCTGGTCGATGAAAAAAGGTTGTTCATCTTGATTCAGACCATGAAGGAAAAAGGATGTGAAATGACAACACACCGTTCAGGAAAGATCTCCTGAACGGTGTGTTGGTTCAAAATGTTTATAGAATTTCTTGGAAGATCAGACCTTTTCTACGCTGCGCACGATCTTGACGATAATGTCGGTGGCCATCTGGAAGCCAACCTTGATCTTGACAGGGAATTCGCCCAGGGTCTTGATGGGATCAGTCAGGACAATCTGCTTCTTGTCGAGAACAATGTCCATCTCCGTCAATTTCTGATGAATGTCGGTGCTGGTGACCGAACCAAACAGACGGGAATCATCGCCTGAAAGCTGGGAAATAGTAATGGTAATGCCTGCCAGTTTTTTGGACAGGGCCTCAGCCTGCTGACGATCCTGCTCCAGCTTGGCCTTGATGGTGGCAAGATTACGGTCAAGAATCGCCTTGTTCTGGGCGTTGGCCAGAACTGCCTTGCCATGGGGCAACAGATAGTTGCGGCCATAGCCGGGCTTTACGTTAACGATGGAGCCTTCCTGGCCGAGGGTGCTGATGGTTTCTTTTAATATAAGTTCCATGGTCTTACTCCTGTTGCTTCTGTTGGTTCTTGAAGTTGGGCGCAAATGGATAAAGGTTCCGATGCGCGGAATATCATTTATAACGTATCTTGCTGATTTACATCCTGACTGGCCGAATCCCCTGAATTTTCCGAATCTTTTAATCCTCGGAAATTAAACCAGACATCAGCGAGTCCGATTACTGATAAAAAAAGTGTTCCTAATGATTGAAAGACAATAATCACATAGATAAAGGAACGGATGAACAAAGGGGCTTGCCACTTGTCTAAAAAAAAGAGGACAAGGGCCAGACCCTGGAAACAATAAATCACACTGGCAATCAGGAGCAGATTAAAACCAATGGTTCTGGCGATCGGCAAAGGTAGCAGGGCCAGAAAGGCGGCCCCGATAACTGTCCAGATAAGCTTGTCCGGCAGTTGCCAGTATCGATATTCTGGCCACGGGCCATGTCCACTGTTTTTGTGGAGCAACCTGTTACCGAGTACCATGGCTAACCATACGGTAAACAAGGCGCTGTCGATGAGAATGGCCGGCATCAACTGGGTCAGCCGTTCTTTTATCTGTGAGAAGGTTTGGGCGAGCAAGTACAAAGACTCCGCCGGGATTTTCTCATTGCCCTGATACTGTTTTAAGGCCTCATCCAGCCCCTGATTGATTGACAACAGGAGCATGGAGTAGGGGTGGTTCCCTTCAATGATGGCAAGTATGCCAGAAACAAGCAACCACGACAGGCTTAAAGCCGCAAATCCTTTCAGGCCAGCTACTGACGGAGTTTCATTCTTCGAGGCCGAACGGGCCAGTATAAATCCTGCCGGCATCATGGTCATGGCGATCATGACCATGCCTGCCATGTGTAATATCGCCCCGGCCAGCAGGGCGATAAGGGTTCCATGCAGGATGTATTTGGTGCCAACATTTCTGCCATATCGGCAGAGATAGTAAAAAACCAGCAAGGGCACAAGACTATAGAGCCATCCTAAAACAGCACCCTGTAAACCAGGCAGGAGGAGAACTCCGGTCACGATAAAGATATGCTTGAATATCTTTATTCCTTCAGGGCTTGCGGCCGTCTGGTTCACTTGTGACAAGTTGCTTGCTGATGCTCTGATCTGTCTTGAGTAGTTTTTTTATTTATTTTGCTATAACGCCGGAATATGGCAACAGCGCAATCTGGCGGGCCTTCTTTATGGCCTCACACAACTGTCGCTGGTGGGTGGCACAGGTTCCAGAGATCCGGCGTGGCATGATCTTGCCGCGTTCGGAAACAAAATAACGAATTGTCTTTAAGTCTTTATAGTCGATTACCGTTTCCTGGTCGGTGGTGCAGAACCGGCAGACCTTTTTTCGGGCAAAAACGCGTTTTACGGGAGGCATGTGAGTTTTTCCTGTATATGTAATTGATTAGTAATGAGAGAGGTATGAGAGTTCTTATTCGTCAGCTTCGATGGTATCGTCAGCATCGAATCCTTCAGTCTCTTCAGCTTCTCCATCTGCCCCGGTTTCTTTTGCGGCCTTGCGGGTCGCCATTTCAACCTTGGCCTGCTCAATCTTTTCGGGGGAAATATCGTCAGCGAGCTTGATGGTCATATATTTCAGGACCGAGTCATCAATCCTGAACTTTCGTTCCATCTCTAATACTGCGGCGGGTTCGGTTGCATAATCACAAAAGAGATAAAGGCCCTGGCTCTCTTTTTTGATCAGATAGGCGAGTTTCCGCAAGCCCCATCGGTCAAAATGGATAAGAGTGCCGCCTTCGTTTGCAATAATGGCATTAGTATTGTCAATGATCGTGTTGATCGCTTCTTCGCCAAGATTTGGTCGAAGAATGTAGATCGTTTCGTACCTGCGCATGTGTTCCTCCTCGTGGACCCATGATGGTGGGAGTAATGTCTCCCTGATTTTCGGCTCTTCCCGGTAATGGCCAAGAGCGAAGAGGTACCTGTCTGACACCATTGCCAGGCAGGGGGATGGTGAACCTGACCTCGATAAATGAGAGAAGTCTATTCAACACCAAGTAGAAAAATGAGTATAAATACATCGGCTCGCAAGTCGTGTCAATTTGTTTTTTTCTCTTTTTCTTGA
>DDWW01000002.1:0-6102 GCA_002347085.1 Desulfobulbaceae bacterium UBA2276
GGATCGGTAAAATGGAGCAGCAACTCCTGCCCCTGCTCTTTGACTGAATCAGCCCGTTGCAGATCCTGGGCCATCCAGACAGATCGCTCACCCACATAGGCGATAAAGGCCATCCAGTCGCGGCGCACACTTCGTTGATGAGGCTCAACGCGCGGGGCTGGCTGCTCATCAAGACTCTGTTTTGGCGCTGATTGCGATGCGATATGGGCATCATCCGAGATTTCCACCTCCGCAACCTGCCGTACTGTTGAAACCTGCTCGGGCGAGGCGGCAGTAACGGCTGCCGGGAGCGGAGACGTCTCTGGCGGCTGATCGGCCTTGGTCATCTCAACTGTCGTAACTGCCTCGGCTATCGCCCCCCGAGTGTTTTTTTTTTCAGGCCCCTGCGGCTGTGTTTGCTTTCCAAGAGGAAGCGATGAGGCAAGGTCACGAGCCAGATCCCCCCTCCCCTCTCCCATCTGACTGATATCCTGCTTGTTTTCCCCGGCAAGCAGGCTGTCAAGACGCGACAACAGGGTGGTGACCGGCACCACATCCTGGGCCTGGATAATCTTGAGAAAGGTCGTCTCCAAGGCCAAGCGAGGTTGACCGGAAGAACGCATCTCCTCAACTCCCTGCATCAACAAGGTAAGTTTCAGGTGCAGGGTCTGGGTGGAGTGGTGGTCCGCCAGCTCCTCAAGCACTGCTCGTTCCGCTTGCGCGACATCAAGCAGCTCATCACAGCCCTTGATCTTGCAGAGGATCAGGGCCCGGAAACAACCCAGCAGATCGGCAGTAAATCGTTTCAGATCCATGCCATAGGAAAATGTTTCATCCAAGGCCTGAAAGGCTGTGGTAGCATCCTGTTCCAGCAAGGCCCGCGTCAGTTTAAGAATGACCTCACGACTAACCAGCCCCAGCACCTGGGTCACATCGTTTGCGCTGATATTTTTTTCACCAAAGGAAAAGACCTGATCAAGAAGACTGAGCCCATCCCGCACCGAGCCATCGGCCTCGCGAACGATAAGATCAAGGGCGCCCTGTTCAATCTGAACCCCTTCGGCCTCGGCCAGTTTTTGCAGGTGAGGGCCAAGATCAATGGGCGCGACACGCTTTAATTCATACCGCTGACAACGCGAGAGGATGGTGATCGGGATCTTGTGCAACTCGGTGGTGGCAAACATGAAAAAGACGTGAGCTGGCGGCTCTTCCAGGGTCTTGAGCAAGGCATTGAAGGCCTCGGTGGTGAGCATGTGTACTTCGTCAATAATAATGATCTTGTACTTGGACGAGACGGGCAGGAAGCGAATTTTTTCTTTGAGCTCGCGGATCTCCTGGATCCCTCGATTAGAGGCGCCATCAATCTCATAGAGGTCAAGAGACGCGCCGGCAGTGATCGCCAGGCACGACTTGCAGCTATTGCAGGGATTCTGGGCCGGGCCGTTTTCACAGTTGATGGCCTTGGCCATAATCCGGGCCAGGGTAGTCTTGCCAACGCCACGAACACCGGAAAACAGGATGGCATGAGCGACCCGGCCGCGCAGGATGCTGTTTTGCAGGGTCTTGACCACCGGACGCTGACCGACAACCTCGTCAAAGGTCTGGGGCCGGGCTTTTCTGGCAAGGACTAAATACGACATGCGAGTTTTTGAAGAAGAGTGGCGGGATTAGGGATTAGTATCTGCCTAACGGCACCTTGTATGATCTACGGCAGATGTAATTTGCCAGACGCCACGCAAATAACCAGCGGTAAATATTGCTGTTTATTTGACGTTGCATAAGAGTCCGTAAACTGAAAAGAGCAAAATGAGCCTTGCTCTTTTCAGTAACGGCCTCTAAAAAAATGATAGCCGGGCACCCTGTGGCACACAAAGAGGGTCACTACCGTTGCTCCCTTCCGGACCTGGCGGGGTTCGCGATTCTTTGTTGCACAGGACCCGGCTATCAAACCGAAATCTGGATTTTAGAATTTGATCAAAAAAAGAGAGGGTTGCCGAAAGACACAGACATCGTTCCTTTTTCCGAAACGATTCTATACCCGTTTCAGGCCATATCGTCAAGAAAATTAGACAGAAGAAAAACGAAAGGCCCACTGAACGTATTATTGACAAACGGCCCACTCTTCTATTAACAATTAACCTCCATCGTAAAGACTTACCGAAAAATAATGAGAAAAGAATATCCATGGAATTTCTGCAAACCACCACAGGTATCAACAGTATCTGGATAGGCAGCGCCTTTCTGGCCGGATTCATCTTCAAACGGCTCCACCTGCCGCCCATGCTCGGCTTTCTGCTCTCCGGCTTCCTCATGAACTTTCTGGGATTAACCAATGGTTCATTAGCCTTAGACAAGATTGCCGATATCGGCATCATCCTGCTGCTCTTCACTATCGGCCTCAAGCTTGACCTGAAAGACTTAACCAAACCCGAGATCTGGGGCGGGAGCACAGTGCATGCCCTGCTCACCATCTGTTTTCTGACCATGGCGATCATAGGCGCCGGATCCCTGGGCGTGGCCCAGCTCACCAGCCTGAATCTTACCCAGGCTGCCCTTATAGGACTGGCCTTAAGTTTTTCCAGCACCATCTTTGCCATCAAATTTCTCGAAGAAAAAGGAGAAGGGAACGCCATGCATGGCCGGACGGCCATCGGCATCCTGATCATGCAGGATCTGATGGCCGTCTTCTTCCTCACCCTCTCCAAGGGGGAATTTCCCTCCCTCTGGGCCTTGACCCTGCCCCTTTTTCTACTGGCCGCGCGACCGATTCTCCACCGCGTTATCGATCATCTCGGCCATGGGGAGCTTCTCCCCTTAGGCGGACTGTTCATCGCCCTGGGGGTAGGCACCACCAGCTTTGCCATGGTGGGACTCAAGCCGGATCTGGGCGCGCTGGTCATTGGCATGCTTATCGGTTCCCATCCCCGCTCAAGCGAGATGGCCGCCTCGCTTTACAGCTTCAAAGATCTCTTCCTGATCAGTTTTTTCTTTCAGATCGGCCTGAGCGGCGCCCCCACTCTCAATCACGCGCTCATTGCCACGGGACTGGCATTCGCCCTGGCCGTTAAATCCTGCTTTTACTTTCTCACACTGACCCGCTTCCGCCTCCGCGCCCGCACCAGTCTCCTGACCACCCTGGCACTGACCAATTATTCCGAGTTCGGCCTGATAGTCATGGCCATCGCCGCCAAAAACGGCTGGCTCTCTCCAGACTGGGTCATCATTGTGGCCCTGGCACTCACCTTCTCGTTCCTGCTTTCGGCACCACTTAACAGCAAGGCCAACGCCATCTATGACCGTTTTGCCCCCCTGCTCCATCGTTTTGAGACAAAAACCCGCCATCGCGACGATTCACAGATTGATTTACAAATGGCCGAGATCCTCATCTTTGGCATGGGCCCCTTCGGAACCATGGCCTATGATGTTACCAGAGAACGCCAGGGAGACAAGGTGCTGGCGGTCGATCATAAACCGGAAAACGTCAAAAAACATCAGCAGGAGGGACGCCGGGTACTCTTGGGCGATGCCACAGATTATGATTTCTGGCGTAAGATTGATCTCAAAAAGATCAAGATCATCATGTTGGCCCTTACCAATCATCAGGCCAATTTACTGGCCCTGCAGGAGATTCAGGCCGTTGGTTTTCAAGGCCCGATCACTGCCTCCTCTCGTTTTGAAGATCAACGCCTGGAGCTGGAAGAGGCCGGGGCCACTGCCGCCTACAATATCTTTTCCGAGGCCGGTGCCGGTTATGCCGACCATGTGTGCAGGGCAACAGGACTGGTCTGCAAGACAGAATTTATTATCCCCAGCTCTTCCATTCACAGATATCCATCTGAAAACAAAGAAGATCTCTGATCAATCCATACCGATTCACAGAAGAGAGCGATTCTTCCGGCGCAGCTCATCCAGGGGATAATGGCTGCCGCGCCAGAAGATCCCGTTGTTCTTCAGGGTGAGATATGTGGCCTTGAGGATAGTGTAAACCGTGATGTAGGGAGTAATCAGGGCCGCTGGCGCCAGCCAGGAAGAAAGGCCGCCATGGCGGGCCCCCAGACTGAACAACGCGAGACGCAGGGTCACGGTGAGGGCAAAGAAGACCTGGGTCTGACCATGGCAGAGCAGTGTACCCCATGGTGGCAGGATGGTGAGCAGGCTGACACCCACGGCCCCGCCCAAGGCCAGGGCCGTGTTAAAATTGGCCAGGGCAAACATATTCTTCATCAGGCCGTCGATCATGGCGCCGGTGGAGTCATACCAGCTTACCGTGACAAAATCGTAACCGCTGAGACACTCCTGACGCAGGCCTGCCTCCTTAATGATCTTGCCCAGCATAATATCATCGACAGGATGGGTTTTGATGGCAGCATGGCCGCCCACCTGCTCATAGGCCCGGCGGCGAACCATATTGAAGGCACCCACCCCCATAAACCGCTTGCTCTTAGGATTGCCGGCCAGCCACGGTTTGAAAAGCAGGAAAAGCCCGCCACCCGCATCAAGAATAAAACTGTTAAGCAGCCAGCCCTTCGCCTTATTCTTGAACAGCAGGCAGAGATGATCGAGCTTGGCCTGCTCAAGGTGGTGGACGGCCCGGGCCACGGTATCGGGAGCCATGTGAATATCGGCATCGGTAAAGAGGAGGATCTCGCCTTTGGCCAGAGCGGCCCCGCAGTGCAGGGCATGGTGTTTGCCGAGCCAGCCCTCCGGCAGCTCATGGATATCAAGGATGATGAGCCTGGGATGACGCTGCTGCATCTCGCGCAGGATCTCCCCGGTAGCGTCCGTGGAGCGGTCATTGACCACGATAATTTCCAGGTGGGCATACTCCTGGGCCAGCAAGGTGGCCAGGGCCGGGGCAATGGTCTCTGCCTCATTGCAGGCCGGGACAATGATGGAGACCAGGGGGGCATCCGTTGCCGTGGTCGGGGCAATATTACCCAGACTGCCGAGCTTGCGGCTGCCGAGGGCAATGTCCACGGTCAGCCAGCCCATGACGATAAAGAGGCTGATGGCAAGAAGCTGTATGGGTTCCATAATTTATAAAAGAGAGTTTTTCAAGGCCCCTGCAGAGACGTCACCGGCCACACATGAAAGGTCTTTCCCGGTTTGTGACCAACGCCGCAGGCCCCTTTGTGCAGATAGAGGACCCAGGCCCAATCGGTTTCAAAAAAACTGGTGGTTGATGACCAATATCCCTCCTGCCATTCCTCAAAGGGATGATCCGCCGGCAAAGCCGGTGAATGGGTGCGGCAATCCACCAGTGATTCCAGTTCATTGATATTCGGCAGCCGCCAGTTACGGATTCCTCCGAATCGATCCCGGTTCAGCTCGCGGACTGTCTGCAGCGCCTGGTCCCAGGTGACTGCTTGTTTGGTCACATCCGCCCGCCTGGCCCAGACAAGATCCGTCAACTTATCCATAACAAGGTCGCCACTGACCTCAAATCTGGGTTGCGGCCAGGGAAATCCGGTCTGAAGTTCCCCGTCCTGACCACTTCCCGGACAGGGGATTTCCTGTCCGGGCTCATCAAGACACCTGTCCGCCCCGGTAGCCGGCAACAGCCCGTTCCCTGTTCCCCGGACCGGCCAGAACAGGGAATACTGGTCCTTGCCGCCATAAAACATCCGCGCCCCCTCAAGGTGCACATACCAGGCATAGGCCGGATGAATGGCCGCACTGGTTGAAGTCCAGTACCAGCCCAGAAAGACATTCTGGAAAGGATGATCAACAGGCAGGGATGGCTTTCGCGCCTGATAACTCATCAGGCTGCGTAACTCACGACGATCAGGGAGCCGCCAATCCCCGAAACCGCCGTAGCCGTCCCTGTTCAAAAGGTTGATCTGGACCAGCGCCTCCTGCCAACTCATGGGAAAACCGGAGATATTGGCATCTTTCGTCCATTGCAGGCCGGTCAGATTATCCCGGACCGCCTCTCCCAGCACCTCAAAGCGCTTTTCAGTCCAGGGTGCGCCCAGCCGGTATTCGCCATCCTGACTGCTCCCGGCACAGGGAACCTCCCGTCCGTTGCTGTCGTAACACCGAACCTGACCGGTTTGCCATATATGTCTCATTTTCTGAAATCCATCAATTGGGAGATCAACCGAGCCTCTTGCAAAATGAAGA
>DDWW01000002.1:6144-15285 GCA_002347085.1 Desulfobulbaceae bacterium UBA2276
AAGATCATTTTGCAAGAGGCTCAACCTTCCTTTTTTATCTTAATTTGTTGTACAGTGAGAGCATGTTATCATTAATCGCCTGCTTATTTCAATAAATTCAGCTACCGCGCTCATACCTGAACTTCGCTAATTTCAGCCGACTTGCCTGGTAAACAACAGAGCAAAGCAGTATAATCTAAAAATCAGAGGATCATGGCAACGATCTCTCTGAACGTAACGGTCGCCACTTTATCCCTATCCACAAAGGAGAATCACCATGGCTCAAATATCTTTACACGGAAACCCGATACACACCGTAGGCAACCTGCCCGCTGTCAAGACCCAGGCCCCCGTCTTTACCCTGACGAAAACAGATCTTTCCGACAGCGGCCTCAAGGATTATGCCGGAAAAACCGTTGTCCTTAATATCTTCCCCAGCATCGACACGCCGGTCTGCGCGACATCGGTCAGACGGTTCAACAAAGAGGCCGGCGAGCTGAAAAACACGGTGGTGCTCTGTGTCTCTGCTGATCTTCCTTTTGCCCACCAGCGGTTCTGCGAAGGCGAGGGGCTCAAAAATGTCATCCCGCTCTCCTGCTTCCGCTCCCCTGATTTCGGCAAGGACTACGGCGTGACTATTACCAGCCCGCCCCTCGCCGGTCTGCTTTCCCGGGCCATTGTCGTGATCGACCCGGCCGGCAAGGTTGTTTATACCGAGCAGGTGCCGGAAATCGCCCAGGAACCCGATTATGAGAAGGCGCTTGGCTTTCTGCGCTCCTGATTTTTCTTACCCGGTCGATACCAGCAAACCATGAACCCTCCCTTGCCGTCACCCACTATGAACAAGCTTAGCTGCGAGCATCTTTCCGGCCTCAGCAATGAGGCCCAGCTCTCCCCTCGCCAACGAATGAATCACAATTTCCATGCCGAGCTGTCTGACCCGATCCAACGCTTGGCAATCGCAATGGAACCGGACACCTATATCCGTCCCCACCGTCACCGTCAATCATGGGAGCTCCTCACATCACTGCGCGGTCGCTTTGTGGTGCTCAATTTTGATGACACGGGTGCCGTCATCGACCGATCCGTTTTGGGAGACGATATTTCCGTCATCGAAACTGCTACGGGATGCTGGCACGCCGTGCTTTCGCTCGATACGGGGGGAGTTATCTTTGAAGTAAAACATGGCCCGTATGTTCCTTTCCGAGAAGATGATTTCGCACCTTGGTCTCCACCTGCTGATGATGATCTCAATCGCGCCCTTATGGGCTGGTATCATGAGGCTGAAATTGGCCAACGTTGGCCTGGAATTTAGTTTACGGATTAATTTCTTCCCCGTCACTATGCTCGGCTTTCAAACCTCCACACAGAGCGAACGGAATTCAATGTGGAAATGAGGATTTAGATCTGAAAGGATATACCCACTATGAAACTGATTCTTCACAAAACACCCCTGCTCATCGCAACGCTCATGTTGATGATCAGCGCCAATGCCTACGCCGATGAAACAGCCAAGCCAAGCGACGCAACGGAACCCGGTGTGGTTGTTAAGACGGAGGAAGCCATCACCCATGGTGCAGAAGCCACTGTCCAGGGAATCGAGCGTGGCGCAAAAGCCACCGTCCGCGGCATTGAACATGGCGCGAAGGCAGTAAAACGTGGCGTCGAACGCGGGGTCAAGGCAACAGCACACGGCATTGAGCGTGGAGCAGAGGCAACCAGAAACGCCGCCCATGCCGTTGCCGAGAAAGTAGGCGGCGACGAAGGAGTACAAGGGGAGGAGCACGGTGAAGAGCCGCACACAGCCGACGAAGGTGCCAACTTGAATGCGAAATGAAATAACGAACCGGCACTCATACTGAACAATCGCCCAGGAACCTGACTATAAAGCGGCGCTCCGTTTTCTGAAATCCTGATTTTACCGCTCGGTTAATAGCAATCAAGAAAAAACAAGAAACAGAATCTGCCTGGCACGATATTGGCCCATTCTGCCTAATACACTGTTGCAGCCTTAAAAACCAAACGACACTAAACAGGGGGAAATTTATCGTCCTGGAAAGGTGAAAAATTTTGTGATTTATGGTACTCAGTGAAGAGATTTAAAATCGGCATAACAACGTTGATGCTGATTTTAAATCTCTTCACTGTTAACTGCAAAAATTTCCCCCCTTTCCCCGCAAAGTTGACAATCCTGATTTTACAAGTAATTCATTGGAATTAATGGCGGCTTGCAACAAGGCGTTCGAGCCACTGCGCTTCTCCGCGGTTGGGCAAGCATAAAAGCCGCTTGCCCAACCGCGTCCGATGCTCGAGACTCAACTTTTCGTTAGGCATTTTGAAAAGCATTAAGGAATAATATGCATTTATCAATATCATCAATTGGACTGCTCATGGACATAGTCGGCGTTATCCTTCTGTGGCGTTTTGGCCTCCCTCCGGATGTGAATCGCCATGGTGCTCGATTTGTGTTTCCAGCAAGCGCGAGCAATTCAGCAGAAGCTGTTAAGGCAAAAATTTATGATTTCTTTGCCAAAGTTGCACTTTTATTGATTGTATTAGGTTTTGTTTTTCAATTTATTGGATCTCTAAATGCCTAACCCTACGCTCAAGCGGGACGCCGCAAAAGCGCGGCGCCCCTTAGCTCCACGTTATGTTTCCAAAATCTCAAGGGGTAGAATTAGAAGCAAGTAATTGCTCTTACAGACAGCTTTTATGATAGATAATCGTTTAATCTCATTAAGAAAAAAAGTAAGAGAAAATAGAAAATTTATTATCGATTCCATCCTTAATAATCATAAGGCTAATATATGCGCATTTTGTGGCTCAGAAGATAATTTAACAAAAGAGCATGTATTGCCCAAATGGGCCTTTGGTAATTGTGAAAAAAAGTACTTCGAAACTAAAATTAATAAATTAAATCAAAGATATAGTCAAACAACAATACCAGCTTGCTTTGACTGCAACTCTTTTATTTTAGGATATTTTGAATGTTACATCGAGAAAGAGTTTAACGACACGTCTCTATATATTGATTATTTTACGGATGAAACTATTGAGAAAATAATTATTTGGCTCGAACTAATAGACTACAAATTTCAAATATTAAATTTACGCAGAAAATTCATAAAAATTAAAGATCGAGATTTTATTCCATACCTTGCCAACTTTCCACTCTCAATAATTCAAGCAGATGAATCAACTTCTCCGAGCAAGGTGTTTTCAAATGTTAGAAATGCTCTTAAGAAACTGAGTATTAAATCAAAACAAAGAAAAATAAACTCATTGGTTATTTTCAAGACATCGAATGAGAGTTTCCATTTTTTCAATAAAATGAACGAATTCATTTTTATAGAGCTTCCTAAACATAATCTTGCACTATTTTATTTCTACGAAAAAGAATTTAATTCTTCAAAAGAATCATTTGACCATGCAATAGAAATTATAAAAAAAGTATATTAACCACATAACAGTCAATAAACCTGACCGGAATAAAGCGCGTTCTTAAAAAGGGCAGCGTATCGGCCGGCAGGTTATTTCACTGTTGGGCGTCATAAGAGGTATCCATGAACTTGCTAGCAAACAAGCCAATGTCGGGCCATATAACTGAGGCAATTGTTCATTTCAACTACGCCCTTGACCTGAAGTACCGACATTCGTCGAGCGTTGATGTCGCTCAGGCAATGTTCAACGCGCTGAACAAGCTACAAACCGAATGGCTTATGAATCAGTCCGAGCAACAGATCGGCGAAGTCAAGGCATTCCAGGCAATGATCTTGAGTGGGTTGCCTTTACAAAGCAGGGACGCCTTTCTCCAAACCACGCAGACCCGGAGTATAGTGACGCTGGAACCGAAGATACTGAACCACGACACACTACGACGCGGAGGCTACAAACCCGATGTGCCTGTCGATCCTCGCTTAGCCAAAGACGCGAGTGAGGCACACCGAAAACTTGAAACCGCATATCGCGATCTTGAACAGGTAGGCACCGACGAAGTTTCAGAGAGGGTAATCAAACGCCTTGCCGAATTGCTGTATGTAGTCCGTTCCAATATTGCTCACGGAGAAAAGACCCTGTACGGGCCAGACTTGAACAAGCGAGAGCGCGATGAGCAAGTGTGTGCCTGTGCTGTGCCTTTACAGGAGTTGCTGCTGGACATGCTCTTTGGTCTGCCCAGTAGAAAGCTAATTTCTTATGGCACCCTCGCCCCAGGTCAGCCGAATCATTCCCTGATATCCGACCTGATTGGGGAATGGGAGGAGTGCGTTATTCGGGGCACTATGAGTCAGCGAGACGGGCTTTCACGATTCTCATGGAACCCCAACGGCTCAGAGCAGATTGCAAATATCTTTTCGTCAGACAACCTGCCAAACAATTGGGATCGGATTGACCGGTTTGAGGGGGCGGGATATCGACGCCAACTGATACCGACAAGAACACAGGCCGGTATTGCAATTGGCTACGCTTATGTCAATGTCTAGAGCGACGCCCAACCCATCATTGCACCGGACCTGCGAGAAAAGCCGCGCAGGCCGGTGAATTCAAACGTTATGTAGCCAAAAAAGAAACGAAGGAGGAGTGAAAGTTATGAATACAAAACAAGCAATAGAATCACGACGGGCGGTAAAGCACTATGATGCAAACCACAGTATGACGCCTGAAGAAGTAAATGAGCTATTGTCATTAGCCATTCTTTCTCCTACGGCATTCAATATTCAAAACTGGCGCTTTGTTGTGGTCACTGATACAGAGTTGCGGAAACAAATCAGGGGAGTGGCTTGGGATCAAGCACAAGTTACAGATGCATCGTTATTCATTATTCTCTGTGCCGATCTGAAGTCATGGGAGAAAAAGCCTGATCAGTACTGGGTTAATGCTCCAAAAGAAGTTCAGGAGTTTATAGTACCAGCTATCGATGATTACTATCGAGGCAAAGACCAGGTTCAGAGAGATGAGGCGATGAGATCTTGCGGTATAGCTGCACAAACATTAATGATTGCCGCAAAATCAATGGGTTACGATTCGTGCCCAATGGATGGATTCGATTTCGAAAAAGTTGCTGAACTTATTCAGCTACCCGCTGACCATGTAATTGCAATGTTTGTGGCAATTGGCAAGGGCACAAAAGAGACGTGGCCGAGACCGGGGCAGCTAAACCTTAACGATGTAGTTATCAAAAACAGTTTTGCATAGCAACATAATAAGCACATAACGAATAAGGATAGATTGTGAGCGCAACAGCGATCCACAATCTATCCATGGTTGAACAAGTCCGGGGTAATAACAAGGAAATATCTTTTTCAAAGGATTCTGTCAGAAGTGCAATCGAATGATATGCACTTTTCTCAGGACGCACTTGTCCCTTTGTTTGAACAAGCATAAAAAAAGTCGATTATTTCATAGAACCAATCTTCCTCCTTCTAAAATGAATATTGAGGCTGCGCCGGGTAGAACAGTTATCCCGGCCTTCTTAAATTCCTCCGGAATTCTACAATCAGCATCGAAGCCTTGCATTAGAGAAAAAGGGGGTCAAGAAAAAGGGGGTCAGGTCTTGCAAACAAGCATTATGAAAACCAACCGACAAAAATCGGCCAACCAGGCACTTCAGCCGACCGCGTGGAGCTGCTGATTTTCTTCTGCACCTTCAGTGGCGCGGTCGGCTGAGTTTGCCGTTAGGCTTTATTAATTTGGGAGTCCGATGAAAGAAATTAAAGATTTTATATACCTCGACATGGGAAAAGTGAGTTCACTTTATAGTCAGCTTTCAGGTGGAATTGTCCAGTCTGTAGAAGCATCATCAACATCTACCGAAAACAGTAAGAACCTCAGAAACTATGATTTTAAAATTTTCAAGCATGAAGCTGGTGGCACTGAAACAGAGTCTCAGATTCTTAAAGAAGTTCGTGTAAGTCACCACGATATCTACAACGAGCTTGAGAGAGAACTATTTGAAAAAGGGTATGCGGCTGAAATTGGTGTTGATATTAGAATGGAAGATGTTGATTCAGGTCGGGCCACAAAAATATTTGAAAGTGCGCTATGCGTTAAGGCTGAAGGCTATGTCGTCCTCGAAGACTATGAGAGAATGACCAGAATTGCCCATAACTATGAGGACATATCAAAATTTATAAATAATAGTATTAAATCTAGTCTGAACGAAACCCCAGAGTTAAAAGCAATTATTGAGCAGATTGATATCCTGAAAGAGGATATCAAGAAAATGAAAAATAGTGCGGCAAAATCCACAAAGAAGCACGAGCTAGAAGAGTTCGATGAAAATCTAAATGAGCTAATAAACTCTAAACAAGTCGGTAAAGTTGAAGATTGGATTATTGAGGGGCTAAAGACATGGGTTCGGGTCTTTCTTCCTGACATTTTTAATGTACGTTTATATCCGTTTGAAGATTTAGTGAATTTCCACGTCATGTCTAATGTGAAAAGAAGCTTTTTCCTTGATGATAACACTGAGTCTCTTCACTACCTGTTCGGTTCTAAGCCGACTATAAAGGTTACAATGCTTGGAGTTATTACATCGATACCACAGAAAGATGGTGATTCCTTTGAGCCAATGAAAGAATTTGAAGAAACAGATCTCGAGGAAGACGGGAATGAATCTCAATCAGTCGAGAGTGGATTTCGTGGTGTCTTTCGTGGTTTTGATGGCCTTGAGGAGATGATAAGAACCTGTCGATATCCTCGAATAATGGTTCAACCTATTGCTATTTACAGAGCAATCAAGCCTAACAAAACACTACAGCGGACCCGGTAAACGTCTGCGGCGTTTCGGCAATTTCATTGGCCGGGTCCGCTGAGTTTAGCTTTATGCGGGAACAACATCGTCCCCCACAATGGATACAAAGCAATAATCACAAATAACCAAAACCAAAACCAAAAATGATTGATATTAATTCAATGATTACGACAAGACTGAACTCAAAACTGGACCCAGTCAATACGATGTTTTTATGAGAAAAAAAGTCTCACAAAAAGTCGTTTCAGACCTTAGGAACCCTTTTTCCGAGATAGAAAAATCCCTTTTAAGGAAATTCCTATTTCCCTCTCAACATGAAATCAGGCTTCAGGCGAATGGGAGCCGCTGCAAGGGGGTATCGCTTTGAATAATACGCTTCCTGACATCAATACGCTCAAGACGATTTTCTACTGGGCAGGATTATCTTTATTTCTTGTGCTGGAGTTATGGCTTCCTTATCGGCCATCGAGCGTATCCAAGCTAAGACGCTGGCTAACAAATCTGCCGCTTTCCATCATTAACGGTTCCATTTATTATCTCCTATATTTTTCTGTCCTTGCAGAAATCATGGTGCAAGCAGAAAGCCGCCAACTCGGGCTGTTAAACTCATTCGCGATGCCGGACTGGTTGAAAATGGTTTTCGGGATCTTGGTACTTGATTTTGTTCTCTATATCTGGCATCTGCTCAACCATGTTGTCCCGCTTTTCTGGCGTTTCCACCGGGTCCATCACTCTGATATGAATCTGGATGTATCGACTGCCAGCCGTTTTCATATCGGCGAACTTCTTATGTCCGGTCTTGTGCGCATGATGGTTGTCTATGCATTGGGTATTTCTTTTGTTACGTACATGCTCTTCGAAATACTGGTTAACCTCTCCATACAGTTTCATCACAGCAGCATCAGGATAAATCCTTTTTTTGAAAAATTCTGGATTTGGTTTTTTATCCCCCCCTCGATGCACCGCGTGCACCATTCTGTAAAGATAAAAGAACGAGATTCCAATTATGGAGTGCTGTTTTCTTTTTGGGACCGGTTTTTCGGCACCTTGACCTGGGGCATTGATCAGTCTCTGATAATAATCGGCATTGGTTCACATCATAAATTTGAGGATCTCGGCTTCTGGCATATGTGGCTTCTACCTTTTACGAAGAGAAGCAGCTGATAACAACGAAAGGATATTCCCTGTCAAGGCCATGTTAAGCCATGACTTTTCCGGAAGGATTAAAGATGGAATGTTTAATAGATCACATCGCTCTCAATGTGGAAGATGATGAGAAGATGCTCACCTTCTATTCGCAGGTCCTTCTCTTTGCGACTGAACGGCTGGAGGAATACCGCAGAGGAGACGTGCCCTTTCCGTCTGTGCGTCTGAATGCGGATATGATTATCGACCTGTTTCCGAAAAAAATGTGGCAGAAAAATTCCGGGACTGGTCAAAATCGCGGGGAATTAAACCATTTCTGTATCGTCTTGAACAAAGAGGCGTGGGAAAACCTTCTGGAGCGACTTCAGACGAACAAGGTCGCGATAGAAGAAGGCCCGGTTCCACGCTGGGGCGCACACGGCACTGGGATATCGATATATTTTCGGGACCCGGAGGGTAACTTTATCGAGACGCGATATTACGAGGGACACAACAGTGCGGCGGAATGCCTTCTTGGATCGTAAGCGGTAAAATATGCCAACGGAGAAAGCGAAAAGATACTTTTTGGTAGAGCTTTGTATGGTTATTATTCATATTCAGGACTAAAAAATGATCGCAACGTTGCTTCTGGTTACGGGAATACTGTTCTTCTGGTTGGTTCTCAAGGCCTTTACCTCACGGGAAATCGAGGCGCGGGGATGGGGATTCAGCACGCGAATATACTACCGAGATACCGAGCCAGTCAGGTACTGGATAAGTCTTTTGTCCTACCTGGTCATCGCCGTCTGGACGACAGTATTTGCCGTTATGGCGGCTTTAAGCCACTCATCTTAAATCTTAAGGGTGCCTTGAAAAAATTTGCCGAGGAGGGTCAGAAAGTGGGTATGTTCACCAAGAACACGAATCGCCTGTCTGTCGCCGCATCCCTCAACCAGGTGGTATTGTTGGTGCTGGGATGCATTGCGCTGTTGTTTGTGCTGACGACACAGTTGTCGGCGGCAACAGTGGAATATGACCTTACCATTGCCCTTCAGGAGGTGAGCATCACCGGCCAAGCGGTCAGGGCACTCACTGTCAACGGAGGTCTGCCTGGGCCGACCTTGCGCTTCGCCGAGGGTGATCACGCCGTGATCCACGTCCACAATCAGTTGGACGAGGAAACTTCGATCCACTGGCACGGGATCCTGCTTCCTAACGCAATGGACGGGGTGCCTTTTGTCACCTTTCCTCCAATTGCCCCGGGCAAGACATTCACCTACGAGTTC
>DDWW01000013.1 GCA_002347085.1 Desulfobulbaceae bacterium UBA2276
TCACTGCCGGGGACATGCTCATGACCTGCGGGGCCGCCGGGGCCATCAATATCGTCATGAAATCACTGCTCAACCCAGGCGACGAGGTCATTCTGCTGGCCCCCTATTTTGTTGAATACAACTTCTATGTGGATAATCACGGCGGGGTCAGCAAGGTGGTCAATACCGACCAGGAATTCAATCTGGACCTGCCCGCTATTGAGGCAGCCATCACCGACAAGACCAAGGCCATACTGATCAATTCCCCCAATAACCCCACCGGCCAGATCTATTCCCAGGAATCACTGGACGCCCTGGGCAGGTTGCTGGAAGCGTCCGGCAAACAACTGGGAACTACTATCTACCTCATTGCCGATGAACCCTACCGCAAGATAGTCTTCGACAACCACGAAGTGGGGAGTGCCTTCCTGGCCACCAAGAACAGCATAGTCCTCTCCTCCTACTCCAAGGAGCTCTCCCTGCCCGGTGAACGAATCGGCTATCTGGCAGTCCATCCCGAAATCGTGGACAAAACCGCCCTGCTGGGGGCCTTGACGCTCGCCAACCGCATCCTCGGATTTGTCAATGCCCCGGCCCTCATGCAGCGGGCGGTGGCCAGACTCCAGGACGTGAGTATCGACAACTCCATCTACACCCGCAGACGAGAGCTGTTCTGCCGGATTCTTACGGAAGCAGGATACGAATTTATGCCTCCCAAGGGTGCCTTTTATATCTTCCCCAAATCACCCATTGCCGATGATGTGGCCTTCTGCGCAATCCTCCAGGAACATAAGATCCTGGCCGTTCCCGGCTGCGGCTTTGGCGCTCCCGGCTATTTTCGCCTCGCCTTCTGTATCTCCGACGACGTAATCAGCCGCTCCGCCGAAGCCTTCCGTAAGGCCATCGCCCAGGCCAGAAACTGAAAAACAGCTGACCCTCTGAAACAATCAGACATGCCGCTACTACCACTATATAAAAAATACGGCGATAAGATAATGGACACCTTCAGGCTTGACCTGCAGGTCCATTTTTTCTGGGGGTTTTCTCTGACCCTGACCGGCATCTACTGGCCGCCGCTGTTCTGTGCCGGGATTGTGGTTACAGTCGTTAAGGAAGCCCTCGACCTCTGGGGCAAGGGCCACTGGAGTTGGGGGGATTTCTGGTGGGGGGTGGCCGGTTCCCTGCTGGCCCTGCTGCTGATCTGGTCACACCCCACTTGTGTGTGACCTCAAAAGAAGTCGGAAAAGGATGAAGGTTCTGGTGTCTCTCTGTCCTTGTCGCACCAGGAAGAAGAACGAAACCAATCAGTAATCTGGCTGGGCGACAGTGGTCGGCAGACATGAAAGCCCTGAAGGAAATCGCAGCCCAATCCAACCAGCACGTTCAGAGTTTCCTCGTCTTCCACACCTTCCGCCACGACCTTACAACCGATATTATGCACCATATCAATGGTCGACTTAACAATTATTGCATTTTCTTCGTTAGAAAGCATATCAATGATAAATGATTTATCGATTTTGATCTCGCGAGCCGGAAATCTTTTCAGATAAGAGATAGAGGAGTAACCGGTACCGAAATCATCAATGGACAACTTAACACCGATGTTTTCCAGTTCTTTCACCACCCGGATCACCCTCTCCTGGTCGACAATGATACAGCTTTCGGTGATCTCCAGGACAAAGAGGTGAGGATCGATTCCCCATTTTTCAAGCATCTTCTTCACTTCGTTGGGGAAGTTGAGATCGTGAAGATTTTTTATCGACAGGTTAACTGCTATAGGGATGTGCAAACCATCTTGTTTCCAGAGGGCACATTGCTCAAGAGCCTTATCCAGGACCAGCGTGGTAAGGTTTTTGATGAGTCCTGCCTGTTCCGCCAAGGGAATAAAATCATCTGGACCGATGATCCCCTTTTCCGGATGATACCAGCGCAGAAGGGCCTCGACCCCGACCACCCCTTTCTCCTTGAGAGAGACTTGCGGCTGGTAGTCAAGAAACATCTGGTTGCCCTGCAGGGCTTTTCGCAACTCACCTACCATCACTAGACGGTTGAAGGTTATCCGGTCCTGACGGGGATTAAAGATCGCATAGATCACACCATTGCGTTTGGCATCATACATGGCCACATCGGCATAGAGGATCAGACTTTCGCAGTCTATTCCATGCTCCGGATACATGGCTATCCCTATACTGATCCCCACATTGATATTGTGCCCTTCAATCATGAAAGGCTCTTCAACGGCCTCGGATATCTTCTGGCTGATCATCACCGCCTGGGAAAGGGTAGTGGCGGGCAAGATCAAGGCGAATTCATCACCACCAACGCGTGCAAGGGTATCAGAATTCCTCACCAGACCCTGCATGCGGTGGGCAACCTCCTGCAACACATAATCTCCGTAAAAATGTCCCAAAGAATCGTTAATTTCTTTAAATCGCACCAGATCCATAAGCAGGACCGCCAGCGGTTCTTGCTGACGGTTGGCAACCATGAGCCCATAGTCAAGCCGTTCCTCCATCAGGGTCCGGTTGGGGAGTTCGGTCAACTCATCATGGAGGGCGAGGTGCTCACTGCGACGGATGGAGGCCAGACTCAGGTGAACCACCAGCACAACGAAGATTGAGCCGCTTAAAAGAATGGTCGAAACAATCAAATCCTGGGTATTGGACCGACCGTTAAGAAGAACGGAGATATAGAGGATGTAACCAAAAATAAAAAAACATATCAGAGCGCCAAGCCATTTCCAACCCTTGTAAAGCTGATTCCGTCTCTGACAGATTTTTTGAGTGGGAATCAAAGAGAATACCAGAAGAATGACCCCCACTGCTACCATGCTGATTAAAATGGCTTTCAATTGACAAATTCCCTTGGTTAATTAAGTATGGAGAGCTCCCTTCCTTACGGGGAAGGGATGCACAGCTTAATGCAACGGCTATTTCCTTCCCCTCTCTCTACTCAAATCGAGCCTAAAGATGAAGCAAAAAGATACCGGTTTCTTTTTTCTTAAGCCGCCCTTTTCATCTATAACTTTCGACAGATTGCTCTTCCAGATCTTCAATCTTGCCAGTACCGTGATCACAGGAACCTCTACCCCCTTTACCCAAAACCGTACAGTGAGCTGTCATCTGCAAGACCCAACGCCGAATTGAAAAAAGGGGAAACAGGCGGAGCCTCTTGCAGGGAAGTAGTGTTTTGACCTGTAGTTCCATTTTTTTTTGGGGGGGGGTAGTCCTGACCCTGGCCGCCGCTGTTCAGCTCCGGGATTGTGGTCACGATCTTAAGGAGAAGCCCTTAACCTCTGAAGCAAGTGGTCACTGGAGCTGGGGTGGGGGGGTTTATAGTGGGGAGGGGGACGTTCCCTGCCGGCCCTGGCTCTTGCAGGGACACACCAACCGGGCCTGTGATCCGGAAAGATTATGCCGACGAACGTGAGGAACAGGAATACGAAAAATTATTCCTGTTCCTCCTTCCAGTCTTTGACAAAATTACGAACATACCAATCCTCAACCTTTTTCCTGGCCCAGGGGGTTTTCCGCAAAAACACCAGGCTGGACTTAATGCTTGGCTCACTGACAAAACATTGGATCTTGATCTTCCGGCCCATTTTTTCCCAACCATACTTCTCAAGCAGCCGGGCCAGAATCATCTCCAAGGTAACGCCATGCAGGGGATTATTCGGTTGTTGACCATTCTTACTGACATTCATACAATTATGGCATTTGCCCCTTCTTCTCTTCCTTCTTGACCCGCTTTTCCGCTTTTTTTTCCTTCATAGTCTTGGCCGGTTCTTTCTTCGCTTCTTTTTTGGTGTTTTGTTCCTTACCCATGATTTTTCCTCCTTCAGGCTGTTTACGTTATTTTTGAGCTGTTCCTAGCGCCTAACCACTGCCACAAAACGAAGATTACTTCTTTTCATCTTTATCCCGATTCTTGTCCCGAATAACCAGCCGCACCGGTACCTTATCTAAACCCAAACCATCGCGAAAACGATTGGTCAGATACCGCTCATAAGAGAAATGAACTCCCTTGGAGCTATTACTCATGATCACAAATTGCGGTGGTTTGATACCAATCTGGGAGGTAAAATAAAATTTAAGCCGCTTGTTTTTGTAAATAGGGGGGCTATGGGCCGCCACAGCATCTTGAAGTAACTGATTCAGGGCCGCTGTTGGAAATTTGGAAGTAAACTGTTTATACACCGATCCGATGGTCGGGAAAAGCCGTTTGATCCCATAACCAGTGAGTGCAGAGACATGGAGGACAGGCGCAAACCCCACAAAAGGGATGGCTCTGGCAATCTCGGCCCACAGATGTTCCTGCCTCTTTTTATCATCCTTGATCAGATCCCACTTATTCACCAGGATAATAAGCCCGCGCCCCTGCTCCTGAGTATAGCCGATCACTGTGGTATCTTGCTCGGTAATCCCCTCGTTGGCATCAATCAGGACTACGGCAATATCACACTTTTCCATAGAGGAAAGACCTTTCAATATACTGAATTTCTCCAGTTTTTCCGTGGTCTTTCCCTTACGGCGAATGCCTGCGGTATCTATCAGCAGATAATTATACTGATCATAACTAAGCAGGGTGTCAACTGCGTCGCGAGTGGTACCCGAGATCTCAGAGACCACCATCCGCTCTTGGCCCAGGATCTGATTGATCATGGACGACTTGCCGACGTTGGGACGCCCAAAAAAAGCCACCTTGATGGTATTTTCCGGCAGAGCGACCTCATCATCATTCTTTTTCAGGTGCTTGCTCAAACCGTCCATCAGGGTATAAAAGCCGAAGCTATGCTCACCTGAAAGCGGCCACAAGGGCTCCACTCCCAACTCATAAAAAGGAGAGAGCAGTTTCAGCTCCTGCTCGGGGCTATCAATTTTATTAACCACATGAAATATGGTCTTATCGGTGCGGCGCAACAGATCAACAACCTCAAGGTCAGCAGGCAAAATACCCTGACGCCCATCCATAAGAAAGATTATAATATCAGCTTCTTCAATGGCGGCCATGGCCTGTTCCCGGATGTGATCCACCATCAGGTCTTCGGGATTATCATCAATACCACCGGTATCGACCAGCATGAACATCTTCTCGTCCCAGATCACTCTTGCGTAATGACGGTCACGGGTAACACCGGGTGTTGGGTCAACAATAGCCTGTCTGGATTTAGTAATCCGGTTAAACAGGGTCGATTTTCCCACATTGGGACGCCCAACTAAGGCAACTATAGAATGCGTTGGCATTTTTTCCTTTTAATATACAATACGAAAGATAGCGAAAGGTGGCGACAGATACGATACTCAAAATTCCTTTCATTAACATAGTAAGGGAGATTAAAGTAAGAACAGTCTCAAATAACAGAATACACTAAAAGAGTCAAAAATGCATCATCCCAAATAATTGCAGGGAACTATTCAATTATCCCCCCCCCAGACGCAGAAAAGCCC
>DDWW01000004.1:0-9540 GCA_002347085.1 Desulfobulbaceae bacterium UBA2276
ATAAGAGGCCGTAAGCTGAAAAGAGTAAAAAGAGCCTTGCTCTTTTCAGCAACGGCCTCTAAATACGATGTGGCGTTCGGGCCTCTGCAACAAGGATGTCGGTTTCAATCTGTCGACGATTGAGGACGCTGAGGGGGTCGATGGGGTTATGCTGGCGATGAATTTCCAGGTGGAGATGGGGGCCGGTGGTCAGGCCGGTCTGGCCGACCTGACCGAGCGTTTGTTCAGGGTTGATCCGCTCACCCTTGTTCGCCAAGAGTTTAGAAAGATGGGCGTATCGAGAGGTAAGGCCATTACCGTGGTCAATCTCCACCATAAGGCCATAGCCGCCATCCTTTCCTGAAAAGGTGACGACTCCAGGGCCCACAGGCTTGACCGGAGTGCCAATGGGTTGACGGATGTCAATGCCGTCATGGTGCAGGTTCTCGCCCAGAACGGGATGTTTGCGCATACCAAACAGGGAGCTTATCTCCCCACGCACAGGGGCCTGAAACATCGTCTTAAGCGGGATGACGGGGATATTACTGACAGCAATCTCCGACTCAGATACGGACCCTGACGCCGGTACCGAGCCCGGCTGAGACTGCGGGCCGCCAATGCTGGTGAGATCAAGTTGCTGTCCGGGGAAGATATTGTTAGGATTATTGAGCTGGTTGAGGGCCGCAACCTGATTCACCATAGTGTACAAATCACGCCGTGAAGAGTTACCCCCGAGTTTTTTTGCCTCCGTGGCCACAATCTCGGATAAGGTATCGCCTGTCTGGATAGTATAGCTTTTGCTTGATGGCGCCTGACTTGATGCTGCAGCCTTGTTTGTCCTGTTACCATGCTGTCGTGCCGCCTCGGACAGGGCCGTATTAAATCTGGTCGCCGTCTGCTTCTTCGTCGCAACCGACAGCGAAGCATTTCGTTCCTGGCTCAACAAAGGAATGGTATTTTTCGGAACAACAATATCTCTCATATCCAATTGCCTCTCGCCACGATTCAGCAACGTTACCTCGCTGACTAGGGGCCGCCAAGAAATAACCTTTACTCTTTATCCTTTTCTTTACGGCCAGTTATGCCGTTAATGATATTGGATCGTATACGTTTTTTTGAACGACGGCTTATTTCAACAACACATTATACTCTCTACATCGGTCATCTTGAGTCAATCTTTAGATACGACGCAGCCTGGCCCCAAAAAAACCATCGATAGAAGGGCCGGGACGGGGAGCAAAAAACTGCTCCTTAACCAGTATCTTAGCAGATGGCGGCAGAAATTGGGCACAATCTTCGCTGATAAAGTCCGGATGTTGCTCCAGAAAGAGCGCGACAACCTCTTCGTTCTCTTCAGGCTCCAGCGAGCAGGTAGCATAGACCAAGATACCTGCCGGGGCAAGAAGTCTGGCCGCCTCTGCCAGGAGTTGTAATTGGAGTTTTTGGTAACGGGCAAGATCGCTCTTCTGCCGATTCCAGCGGATATCAGGATGCCGACCAGTGACCCCGGTGCCAGAGCAAGGGGCATCAATCAGGATCCCGTCAAAGCGACGGTCGCAGGTTTGGGCAAAGTGCTGGATATCCATATCATACAGGGTAACCGGCTCGTCGGGATGGAGGCGGTGCATGTTATCGCGGAATTTGTGTTGCCGTTGCAACTCGGGCTCCACGGCGGCGATGGTGGCAGACCTTGCATTGCCGGCCGCGCGGAGCTGGATCAGGCCACTGGTCTTGCCGCCTAATCCGGCGCAGGCATCTAAATAATGACCATTGTTGATCAGTGGGCCCATCAGGAGCGTCAGTAATTGGGCAGCCTCATCCTGGACCTGGAAATGGCCCTGGAAAAATCCTGGTAATTTGCTGATCGGGCCATGAAAATCAGGGAGGATCAAGGCACCCGGGCTGTATGCCCCCGAGTGGACCTCGATTTTTTCCTGCTCAATGGCCGCCAGCAACTGCTCTCTCGTGGTAACCAGGGTATTGACGTGCAGGATCAGTGGGGCTTGCTGATTGTTGACCGCACAGATCCGTTGCATCTCTTCCTGGCCGTATCTTGCCTGCCAGCGCTTTACTAACCAGTCTGGATGATTAAGAAAGGGGTTGCCGGAGCTGTCCTGATACCCCGCAAGAGTTGCGACCAGGGTCTGTTTCCGGCGCAGCGATTCTCGCAGGACACCGTTGACAAAGCCCTGAAGATTTTTGGGCAGATGGGCAGCTTGCAGGGCCTTGACCGACTCGTTGACAGCGGCAGATTCAGGGATACGGTCCAGAAAAAAGAGCTGATACAATCCGGCCAGAAGTGCCTGACGGACAAAGGGTTTTATCTTGGAGGCCGGTTGTTTGCAAAGAGATTGGAGCAGGAAATCGAGCTCTTGGCGATGACGCAAGACCCCATACAGAATATTCATGGCCAGATGCCGATCTGGCCCGTCAAGCGAACACTCTGCTGCTACCTTGTCAAAGAGCGCGACAACCGGCAGGCGCGTGCGTTCAAGCTGAGCAAGGGTCTCGATCGCCGCGAAGCGCGCTGTCTTTCGTTCAGGTTTCTGGTGGGTTTCAGGCAAATCAGGATCCCGCGTGCGGTTAAGGATGAAGTGCGCCGTCAATGGCCGCGATCAACTCGGGAATTGGCGATTGCTTGGAGATCAAGGTGGTGAGGGCGTGGTCACCGCCGATCCGACTCACTTCTTCGGGGCTGACCATGCCTGAAAGATAGAGAATGGGAATATCGGCAGTCTGCGGGTCTTGGGCCAGGGTCGTGGCCAGTTCAACCCCGTGAATCTCCGGCATATTGATGTCGAGGATGGCAATATCCGGCCGCTCAGTCTTGATCAGGGCCAAGGCGGTTTCGCTCTGGTTGCTGGCCGTAACCTGGAATCTGCCTGTGGCCGTAAGCTCCATGGTCAAGAGATCGCAGAGGTCCTGATCATCATCAATCAGGACAATTTTAATATTTTTTGGCATGGTTCTTCTTTCCTTTCATGGACAGAATTTAGAATCCGTAAATATCAGCAGGGTACTTCACAGCATAATCCCAGCACAGCTTATCAGTATCATCATGAAAATCAAATGAAAAAAGCAAAGAAAGGCCCCTAAGCCGCTGTAAAAGAATAACATGGCCGTTTAATTGCACGGGGCGGCATAAGGAGCCGTAACGAAATAGATATAAATGGCATGTTATTTCGTAACGGCCCCTAAACATCCGCGCCCTCTGTTTTCTGATAGTGAATTTTAACGGTATCAAGATAGACAATGATCTCGTCAATCAGACGTCCGGCCTGAATCGTGTCACCCTCTACCGCCGCTTTTTCCAGGGCCAGGCAGAGGTTGCCCAGATGGGTAAAACCATACATCCAGGAAGTACCTTTGACCGTGTGCGCCTGTTTCTTGAGATCCGCCAGTGTTCCGGTGGTAAACGTTTCCAGCATCTGCTTGGCATCCTGCTTTTTATTGACCATGAACCGCGGGATAAGCTTGGCCAGCTTCGGATCGAGAAACAGACGGTTGGGGTCGTCGAGTTCACAACCCGTACCGGAGTCATCCCCTGCCCTCGTAACCGTTTCCGGCTGAATCTGACCGCTGAGATGAAGATGAGTGGCAATGGTCTCTACTAATTTGGCCTTCTTCACGGGCTTGGTCAAAAAATCGCTGCATCCCGCATCCAGACACTTTTTCTTAAAGCGAATAAAGGCGTGGGCGGTCAGGGCAATGATAGGAACCGGCGTCCGGTGCTGTCCTTTTTCCCATTGCCTGATTTTTTGAGTAGCCTCATAACCGTCCATGACCGGCATCTCAATGTCCATCAGAATCAGGTCGCTGGGATTGGCGCAGAAGGCCTTGACCGCCTCCTGGCCATTGCCTGCGGTTTTCAGGGTAAAAGGGGTGTTGCGGAGGTAGAGACGAATGAGGTTGCAGTTGTCCTGATTATCATCGACCAAAAGGATACGGGCGGCGTGCAATAATTCACAACGAGCGGCCTGGAGCTCGTTGTTGGTGTCGATCTCCGGGCGGGGTGAAGTTGCGGGCGAAAAAGGAATGGAAAAAAAGAAAGTGGAGCCTTTTGCCGGCTGGCTGGTGAGCCAGATATGACCGCGCATGATATCCAGAAGCTTCTGGCAGATGGTGAGTCCCAGACCGGTGCCGCCATATTTACGGGTGGTGAGGGAATCCGCCTGGGTAAAGCTGTCAAAGATCAACTGCTGTTTATCGACCGGAATGCCAATACCGTTATCCTTGATCGAAAAAAGGAGCTCCTCCTGCGCGGACCCATTTTTTGCGACGGTAACCTTGATCTCAACCTGACCTTTTTCGGTGAATTTTACCGCGTTGCCCGCCAGATTGAGCAGAATCTGGCGCAGACGGGTGGGATCGCCGTTGAGGTAGAAGGGGACATCGCTGTCGATATGGGTACGAATCGTGGTCCCCTGCTCATCGGCCCGCAGGGAGACGATAGTAACGACCGATTCAAGCAGAGTGGGGAGGTCAAAGTCAATGGACTCCAACTCAGTCTGGCCGGCCTCTATCTTAGACAGGTCAAGGATATCATTGATGATCTCAAGCAGGCTTTCACCGGCCGAACGGAAGATGCGGACGTATTCATGCTGTTCCTCCGAAAGGGCCGTCTCTGCCAGAACCTCGGCCATACCGATGATGGAATTGAGCGGGGTTCTGATCTCATGGCTCATGGAGGCCAGGAACTCACTCTTGGAACGGCTGGCATCAAGGGCCATACGGCTTAAGCGCTTGTTTTCAAGGAGGGTGTCGTGCAGGTGGATATGGGTCTTGACCCGGGCCAGCAATTCCTGCTGGTTGAAGGGTTTGATGATATAGTCCTGGCCGCCGGCGTCAAACCCCTTGACGATATCAGCCTGCTGGGACAAAGAGGTGAGAAAGATGACCGGGATATCCTGATACTTGGGGTCTCGTTTCAGCTTACGGCAGAAGGAGAAGCCGTTCATGCCGGGTATCATGACATCCAGGAGGATGATGTCCGGGGTCAGGGTACGCAACAGCTTCATAGCCTCTTCCGCACAATCTCCCAGCACGACTTTATACTCGGCTTTCTCCAGGACAGCGACCAGGGGTATCCGGCTGACCTTGTTGTCATCAATGAGAAGAACTGTATGCACAGGATCTGCCATGGCTGGAACAGGAAGGTGGAGATTGATGATTTTTTATGCTATCCTCTGATCTCTTTTTATATACTATCGGAGACAGCAGAACAAAAGAAATGAGGAGCCATTAGGAAATAAACGTGCTGTTTTGTTTATTTTGTTACGGCCTTATGCCGGTTGTGGGATCACAAGTGTTCAAGTTGTTTTGTAATGACAGCTCAGACACTTATTTCTCTTCATAAACGAAACAAGGGCAATACACAAGACACATATTTCGGAGAGGGCTATGAAGATTCATTGGTTGCAGCATGTCGCATTTGAAGGGCTGGGAAGTATAGAGACCTGGGCAAAAGAGAGGGGGGATACGCTGAGGTGTACCCGGCTTTTTGCAGGCGAGATTCTACCACCGCTGGACGCCTTTGACCTGCTGATTGTCATGGGTGGGCCGATGGGCGTTCATAACCTGGACAAACATCCCTGGCTTAAGGAGGAGAAAGACTTTTTACGACAGGTGATTGCGGTGGGCAAGCCGGTTTTGGGGATATGCCTGGGGGCGCAGCTTCTGGCCGATGCCCTGGGGGCCAGGGTCTTTCCCAATACGGAAAAGGAGATCGGCTGGTTTCCGATTTTACGGGCCAGTGTTGACCCTAATGTTTCTAAGCTTCCCGAACAATTGACGAACATCCTGCCCAGCTCGCAGACAGTATTTCACTGGCACGGTGACACCTTTACCCTGCCGGAAGAGACTGTGCAACTCTACTCCAGCGCCGCCTGTGCCAACCAGGCCTTTGTCTATAACGAGCGAGTCATTGGCCTCCAGTTTCATCTGGAGACCACCCCTGAGAGCATTGGTGCCTTGATCGAAAACTGTCGGGAAGAACTCATCCCTGCGCCTTGGATTCAACCAGAAGAGGAGATACTTACCGCCGGCAAAAAGGATATCTTGGCGAAAATCAATAGCTGGATGGGGGGATTACTGGAGTATCTCGCGCTGCAAGTTTGAGGCGTATGAGTTCTTTGCTTGACACCAGCAGATGAGTATGATTTTATCATTCATAATGGCCTCATAAAAGGCCATATATCGGCAAAAAGCAAACAAAGGTCTTTTTTGGGTATATTATGAACTTCTATGCGATGACGGACAAGATGATTGGCGCTGAGATCGGAGTTCGCCTCAAAGCGCTCCGCTTGCGCCGGAATAGAACCCAGCAGCAGGTGGCGGATGCGGTGGCCGTGTCGCTCAATGTCATCAAAGCACTGGAGGCAGGGAAAGGGAAAATTTCTTCCCTGATTGCTGTCCTGCGAGAGCTTGAAGCCCTTGAGGGCCTGGATCAATTTATCCCGGCACCGGAAGTCAGTCCGTTACAGTTGGCAAAACAGCGCGGCAAGAAGCGGCAAAGGGCCTCAGGGATTCGGGGTGAGACAGAACCAGGGGAGACACCTGAATGGTAGGAAAGGTTGACACGGCCATTGTCAGGCTTTGGGGTGAAGATGTCGGCGCGGTTTCCTGGCTTGATGAACGCGGCTATGCAGTCTTTGAATACGACCCGGGATTTCTGAAAAAAGGCCTGGATATTTCTCCCATCCATATGGGGCTCACTGCTGCCAGACTTGGCGATAGCATCTTTTCCTTTCCCGTCTTGAACCGTGACACCTTCCATGGTCTGCCCGGCCTGCTGGCCGACTCCTTGCCGGACAAGTTCGGCAACGCCGTTATTGATGCCTGGCTGGCGCGCAATGGCCGTGACAGCGCGGATTTCAGCCCTGTCGAACGTCTCTGCTATACAGGGAGCAGAGGCATGGGCGCGCTTGAATTCCGGCCAACGGTAAGCCAGGGGCTTGATCGTCCGGTTCCCGTTGAGATTACTGAGCTTGCCCGACTGGCCCAGGAGATCACAGACAACCGTTTTGCCCTCAATGTGACCTTGGGCGACAACCACCACGAGAATAATGAGGCCATTACCGATATCCTCAGGGTCGGCACCTCGGCTGGCGGGGCCAGGCCCAAGGCGGTTATTGCCATGGATGCCCAGGGTCATGTTGTTTCCGGCCAGGCAGAGGTCCCGGCTGGATATGATTACTGGATTCTCAAGTTTGACGGTGTCAGCGATCTTGAACTGGGAGAACCAAAGGGCTATGGCCGTATCGAGTATGCCTACTCTCTGATGGCCAGGGCCGCAGGCATTGAGATGACCGAGTGTCGTCTTCTTGAAGAGCATGGCCGGGCCCATTTTCTGACCAGACGCTTTGACCGACCGGGCGGAAAAAAGATACACATGCAGTCATTATGCGGTCTGGCCCATTATGATTTCAATATGCCCGGCGCTTACGGCTACGAGCAGGCCTTTGCGGTGATGCGCAGGTTACGGATCAGCAAGGCCGAGGCTATTCAGCAATACCGGCGGATGGTCTTTAATGTGATCGCCAGAAATCAGGATGACCATACCAAGAATATCGCCTTTCTCATGGATAAGGATGGTAAGTGGCGTCTCTCTCCCGCCTTTGATGTGACCTATTCTCACAATCCGGCAGGTAAGTGGACCAACCAGCACCAAATGAGCATTAACGGTAAACGGGACCATTTTCTGTTGGCCGATCTGATTGCGGTCGGAGAGAGTATCAGCCTGCCAAGGCCTGGGGAAATCATCAGAGAAGTAGCGGATGCGGTGCAAGGCTGGCCTTTGTTTGCCGGAGAAGCAGGTGTCAAGGAAGAGAGAATGTCAGAGATCAGCCGGTATCATCGGCTTGACTTGTAGCGGAAAGAGGATGGGAGTCGGGGCACAGTTTTACTATCCCGCCGTAGAGGGTCAAGCCATGGTCTGACCCTGGTTTTCCCTCAAATCCATGACCACCCATAACGACCACACCCTGTGGCAGGACATTTATCACGCGCCCTGCCCGAATGGCCACGCCCCCTTTTCTTTATCAACTTATCATCTTGGAAGCCTGGCACCATTTTTTTTTATTCCTTTTTCAATCATCAACAACAGCAACACAACGACGTGCAGCAGTTATACAGCCAAAGCACCAAACGAGATTTGCCATCCAATAATTTACGGAGATCATTCAGGATTCGGAACGAATTATCGTTTGACATTCCACCCTGTCCCTGCCTATGATGAATGAATTTTAAACAGGCTCGTCTTTCGATGCAAAAACAGACCTAATTATAATTATACTGATAAGCACAAAGCAACAAAAGGAGAAAATTTCCATGATAGCTGCTACGTCACAGGCTAAGGCAAATTTTGAATTTACTTTATGGAATGCAGAAGCAGAAGCAACCACAAGTAGCGATCTCTACTTGTGGCTACGCGAAAGCGGATTACCTGCTGAGGTGGCCATTCGGCTAATGAACATGGTCGACCATACTGAAGAAGTTGCCGATAGAATTATTCATATTGGCAAAATCATCCTCATCAAAATCATAGAATTTGTTAAGGCACACCCCCATCTATCTATCGGTGTTGCTGTAGGTGCAGCACTTAGCTTGCTTGCCAGTATGATTCCGTTCCTGGGTGCCTTCTTAGCTCCCATTGTCGGATTATTAGGTGTTGCCGTTGGGGCTGTAGCTGGTCATCGACTCGATAAGCTTGAAAAAGGACAAACTGTCAATATGAGAGTCGAGTTAATCGAGATCGGCCAGGATATAATTGAAATCGCAAAAGAATTTTTTAAGTTACTGATCGATATTTTTAATATCCTATTCAAAGGGCCGGTTTTACAAGGAGTTTGAAATGCCCACCCCATCTAAATCACAATTACTTAGAATAATAGATGATCTGCAAAAAAACCCAGATGATCGAGTGCGCATCTTTGGCGATGCTGGAATTAGCGTCGTAGGTGCCGGTTTAGGGGCGGCGGCGGCCGGAACCGTAGCTGTGGCGTTTGGTGCAACCGCTATTCCAGCATTAACGACAGCAGCGTCTTGGATTGGGGTTAGTCTCGTAGCCGCGACACCTGTAGGATGGATAGTTGGAGCCGCAGCGGCAGGTGGTGCGTTAGCTTATGGTGCTTCAAGATTAATCAGAGATGGCGGTATCTCGGAGGGGCGGCAAAAAGAACTTCTTCAGAAATACCAAGAAAATTTGCGAAACATAGAAGCCAAGGAGAGAGCGGGGACAATCAAAGATTCCGATAAAATGCTGTTTTTTGTTTCTCTCAGAGAACTTATTGAGAAAAATATCATCACTCCAGAAAAAGCGTTCAAACTTATTATTCAGGTGGAGCAAGGACGAATTCCTCTATCTCAGGCCTATTCGCTGATTCAGGCTCTTCTGCGAGAAAAACAATCTTGAAACCTAAGCTTACAATGACAATCAAAAATAAGCAGCAAAAGGGGTCAGAGTAAAAAAAGAATCGGGAAATCGAAGTCAAACAACGATTCTTGCTCGTCAGTTACACTGTCCAATCTTCGATGTCCAGATGAGCCATTTGGCTGATAGCC
>DDWW01000004.1:9560-58509 GCA_002347085.1 Desulfobulbaceae bacterium UBA2276
TCAAGTGGCGATAATACTTTGCCTTGTCCCGCCATATTCGCGCGCGCAGTTCCGTAATGTTCGGCAGCCGCGCTGTCCCATGGCAATACATCAATGCGCCGGAGAAACTCCCGCACGGCAACGTGAAGCTGTTGAGCAGCCGGACGTTTCGCCAGACCAAAAAGCAATTCACCTTCAGTGATAGCCGAGATGCAAAGAGATGCCATTGGTACGGCTACCAGGCGCCTGGCAACGGCCGGATGCCCTTTAAGCAGGTGGCTTACCGTATTGGTGTCCAGCATGTACCGCTTCATTTGCTAATTCCCTCAAAGGGATCACGATCCTGCGTTCCCTGGCCGCGATCCTTCTCGTCCAGAAAGTCGTTGGGCACCTCGGCGCTCTTGAGTGCAATGAAGAAGTCGTCCCAGGTCGCGGGTCTTCGCGACAAAATCACGTCGCCTGTTTCCGCGTCCCGGCGGATAAAGACTTCCCTGGTATCGAACCGATAGGCCGCCGGTAAACGGACGGCCTGGCTACGACCATTGGTGAATAGTTTCGCTACTTGACTCATGGCTCTGCCTCCTCTCTTGTTGATAGATACCATAGTATATGCCTATCGATAAAATCTATCAAGTTTTATTCTGGGAATCGGTGGGAGTCAGGGGCAGACCACGGTTTTCCCCCTCTCTTCTTTTTGCCGTATTTCTTCTTCCTGCTGAATGAGAGAAAAAATCAACGCAACCTGTTCTTCAACCCCTTGCCGACAATCACTACCAGATAAAAAAATCCAGCCAGCATGACAATCGTAGGCCCGCTGGGTAGATCGAGGTCATAGCTCAGGGCAAGGCCGCCACCAACCGAAGCCAGGCCAAGAAGGGTGGCCAGGAGCATCATCTGCCATATCCGGGTGCTGAAATGAGAGGCGGTGGCCGCCGGCAGGGTAAAGAGGGCGATCACCATCACAATCCCCACCACCCGCACCATCAAGACAATGGTGAGAGCGGTCAGGCAGAGCAGGAGCAAGGTGTACAGTTCGGTCCTGATCCCGCGCAGACGGGCGAATTCCTCATCAAAACAGATCGCGATCATCCGATTATAGCTGAGGAGCCCCAAACCGATGACAATCACATCGAGCACCGCAATGGTCAGGAGATCTTGGCCGGAGATCATCAGAATATTGCCGAAGAGATAACTCATGGGGTCAATATAACCGGGGGTCTTGGCAATAAAGATGATGCCTGCGGCCATGCCCAGCACCCAGATAGCGCCAATCACCGAATCTACCCGCTCACGGGAACGCAGACTGACCAGACCAATGACGAGGGCGGCGCCAATAGCGGTGACAATGGCGCCCAGCATCGGGGTCAGCCAGGCCATCCCATAATGGACCTGGCAATAAAGGGCGGCGCCAATCCCCCCCAGGACGCAGTGGGCAATAGCCCCGGCCAGATAGGTCATTCGTCTTGCCACCACATAGGTACCGATAATGCCGAAGGCCGGAGCGGCCAGGAGTCCGGCAAAAAGGGCGTAACGGAGAAAGACCATGTTGGGGTCGGTGAGGGCGCTAAAGTAGGTCAGCATGGGAGTGCCCTTGTTCAGAACAGCAGTGATCGTGCCGGACCATCCGCACATCCCCGCCATACATTTCATGAATAATCTCACCGGTCAACTCGGAGGTAGGATGGATCTTGACCTGGCGATTGACACAGAAAACCCGGCTCACCATCTGGGAGACAAAGCCGAGATCATGGGAGACCGTGAGCACCGTCACCCGGTTGGCAAGGCGTTTAAGGATCTCAAAGAACTGGAGCTCAACGCCGGGATCGACGTTGGCGGTGGGCTCATCGAGGAGCAGGATCTCCGGTTCGCAGGCCAGGGCCCTGGCAATGAGAATGCGCTGCCGCTGGCCGCCTGACAGGCTGTTGAACGGACGGGGTGCCAGGCCATCAACAGCGAGCTCAGCCATGGCCTGTAAGGCAATCCGCCGGTCTTCGGCGCTATAGCGGCCCAGTCCGGTGGAGCCGGCCCTCCCCATGAGCACCACATCCATGACCGAGACCGGAAACGAAGGGTCATATTGGAGATGCTGAGGCATATAGCCAATCTTCTGCCGTGCCTGGTGCGGGGTGACACCCAGGACCTTGATGGTGCCGCTCTGCGGGGTGATCAGCCCCAAGATCAACTTGAGCAAGGTGGACTTGCCGCCGCCATTAGGGCCAACCAGGGCTACGGCATCCAACCTCTGGACGGTAAAGGAGACATTAGTGAGGATGGGCAACTCTCCATAGGAAAAAGAGACCTGCTCGCACTCGATGGCAGGAGGATCAGAAGGCACGGGGTATGTTTGAGTTTTCAAGGATGACAGCCGTAGAATTATTTCCAGCAGAAGATGAGAGAAGAGATATTTTTTTCAAGCATATTCCCTTTTTCTGTTTTTATCAATGCCAACTCAGGGAAGTTTCGTGATGCTTCGTATCATAGCGGACTCAAGCCCCCAAGCGAAGTGCTTGACTTGTTTTCTGCATGTCGTATAACTCTATTAAAGACAATCAGTTCTCATTCACTGTTTCACTCTTGTCAATCAAAACTCACCAGGAGAAATCAGCATGGAAAAAAAAGATATTGAGACCTTTGTCCAGAAAGTACAACAGCAACGCGATGAACTCTTGTTGAAGATGCACTTGGCCAAGGCCGATGCCAAGGATGAATGGGCAGTGGCTGAGAAAAAGTGGGAACATATGAAATCCAAGACCCCGGCCCTGGCCCATGAGAGTGGTGAAAGCTTGAAAAAACTGGGGACTGCGGTCAAATTTGTAGGTGAAGAGATCTTGCACAGCTATGCGCGGATCAAGAAAATCCTTGAAAAATAAGCCGATCAGAGCCAAAAAGCTGGCCAGCCCCTTCTTGACGAACCACCACCATGGGATATAAAGAGATCACAATAAAGCTGCCTCCTGATTATTCAGAAGAGCAGCTTCATGCCTTGGTGGCCAAGACCCACGGACTCAAGGATTTTTCCGTGCAGATCGTCCAGCAGAGCCTGGATGCCCGGAAAAAAAGGGACATCCATTGGCTGGCCCAACTCGTGCTGATCTCGCCTGAGATCAAAGGCGAGCCGCCGACCGTTCCCCCTTGCCTGCAGATCCCCACCCGCAAGAGAACGGAGAAGGCCGTAGTTGTGGGCAGCGGGCCAGCCGGTTTCTTCGCTGCCTTTGTCCTGCAAAAGGCCGGCTTTGCAACCACGCTCATCGAGCGGGGTGCTGATGTCCAAAAGCGGGAAGAAGGGATCAGGGCCTTTGAACAGGGGGGACTCTTTGATCCCAAGGCCAACTATGGATTTGGTGAGGGCGGGGCCGGGACCTTTTCCGATGGCAAACTGACCTCACGCACCAAAAACATCTCGCTGGAAAAGGCGTTTATCCTGGAGAGCTACATCCAGGCCGGCGCCCCGACGGAAATCCGCTATCTGGCCCATCCCCACCTGGGCAGTGACAATCTGAAAAATATCGTCAGGGGCTTACGGGAGGAGTTCATCCGCTTGGGCGGAACCATGCGTTTTGAGACCATGCTGGTGGGGCTTGAGGTGCAAAACGGCAGAGTTATTGGGGCACTGACAGAGCAGGCAACTGCACAGGGACGCGAGCAGTCGATGCTGGAGGCCGATACCTTCGTTATTGCCCCTGGCCATTCCGCCCATGAAACCTATCGCCTGTTGATCAAGAGCGGTGTTGGTTTCAGGCCAAAGAATTTTGCCATTGGTTGCCGGGTGGAGCATCCGCAGGCCCTTATCAATCAGGCCCAATGGGGTCGGGAAGAGCTGCCCGGGGTAAAAGCGGCGGAGTATCGCCTGAGCTCAAAAGGCGATGGTAGGCTGCCGGTCTATACCTTCTGCATGTGTCCGGGCGGGATGGTAGTCCCGGCCACTGCCTATGCCGACACCAATATTGTCAATGGCATGAGCCTCTATCACCGCGATGGCAGGTTCGCCAATGCCGCCTGTGTGGCCGGAATCAACCTGAATCAACTTCTGGGGCGGGAGCTTACGGCCTTGGAATCCCTTGACTGGCTGGGGGCCTTGGAGCAGACTTTTTTTCAGTATAGCGGCGGGTATCAGGCCCCCTTCTGCCGGATTACGGACTTTATTAAGTGCCAGGAGCCGACCGGAAGTGTTCAATCCAGTTATCCTTTGGGGCTTGTCCCCGCACCCTTGTGGGAGCTGTTGCCAAGTGAGATCAGCAGTTCGATCAGGGAGGGATTAAAGGAATTTGGTCGGAAGATCAGAGGCTTTGAGACCGGAATCATTATGGGCCTTGAGAGCAAGACCTCCTCGCCCATTCAGGTCCTGCGTGAGGCAAGCGGCCTGTGCAGTGGTTTTACCAATCTGTACTTAGTGGGTGAGGGCAGCGGCTATGCAGGCGGTATTATCTCCAGCGGCACCAATGGGATCAAGGCGGCGCTTCATATTGCCGGGTCTTACTGACCCCCACCCTCCCCTTGCTTCCCTTCCCGATCAAAATGGTTACAGCTTAATGCTGGAACGCAAAATTGGAATTACAGCTCAAGCTGGATGCCGACCTCGATGACCTGATTGGAGGGGATGTCAAAAAATGCCGCCGCATCCATGGCGTTACGGGCCAGGAAGAGAAAAAGATGGGCACGCCAACGCCACATCTTCGGATGGTCGCTGATGGAGAGCTTCTCCCGTCCCAGAAAGAAACTGGCCTCCTGCATATCCACAATCACCCCTTTACTCCGGGCCAGGGCAAAGATGGTGCCGATCTTGGGTTCTTCCATGAAGCCATAGTGGGCAATGATGCGAAAGAGCCCCTCACCTAATTCTTCGGCCTCGATCTTTTCGATAATCGGAATCCGCGGGATCTCCTCGGTGCGGATATTCAATAAAATCACCTCGGAATGAAGAATCTTGTTGTGCTTCAGATTGTGCATCAGGGCAGCAGGGACAATATCATGACTCCGGGTCAGGAACACGGCTTGGCCATTGATGCGCTGCGGAGGGGTATCAGCCAGTATCTTCTTGAATTGATCGAGTTCCGGGGTCAAACTCCGCATCTTGGTGCCAAGGATTTCGCGCCCCTGTTTCCAGGTCACCATTATCAGGAAAAAGAAACCGCCAATGGCCAGGGCGAACCAGGCGCCATGGAAGAGCTTGGTCATATTCGCCCCGAAGAAGGGAAGCTCAACAGCAAAGAAAAGGGCGGTGAGCAGGCCGGCAGTCAGCCGGTTCCAGCCCCAGCGCTTGGTGATGACCACAAAAAAGAGAGCGCTGGTTATCAGCATATCGGCGCTCACCGCCACGCCATAGGCGGCGGCCAGCTTGCTTGACGATTGAAAACCCAGGACGAGACCGATGGTGCAGAGCATCAGAGCCCAGTTCACCGGACCCACATAGATCTGGCCGATGTGGGAGAACGAGGTATGGGTGATCCGCAGCCGGGGGAGGTATCCCAGTTGAATCGCCTGGCGGGTGAGGGAAAAAGAACCGGTGATCACGGCCTGGGAAGCGATAATGGTGGCCATGGTCGCCAGGAGTACCATGGGAATCATGGCCCAGTCCGGAACCAGGGCATAGAATGGGTGATGCACCTCTTCCGGCCGGACCAGCAAGAGGGCGCCCTGACCGAAATAGTTGAGAGCCAGCGCCGGAAAGGCTATCAGGAACCAGACCAGCTGAATGGGCCGTCTGCCGAAGTGGCCCATGTCGGTATAGATGGCCTCGGCACCAGTCACCGCCAGAAAAACCGCGCCCAGGACGATAAAGCCGTGCATCCTGTTTGCGAGCAGAAAATTGAGACCATGCCAGGGAAAGACAGCGGCCAGGACCTGCGGATAGCTCACGATCTGGGCAATGCCGAGGACGGCAAGCACACAGAACCAGAGGAGCATAATCGGCCCGAACAGGCGGCCCACCCTGGCGGTACCCCGCTTTTGCAGGAGAAACAGGCTGGCCAGGATGAGAATGGTGGCCGGGACAACATAGGACTCCAGCAGCGGGGTAATGTTTTTCACCCCTTCGACGGCGCTGAGCACCGAGATGGCCGGGGTGATCATACCGTCGCCATACATCAGGCAGGCGCCAAAGACGCCGAGCCCCACCAGGACCCATTGGGGGGTGCGCGGTTTAACGATTTTGGATTTGATCAGGGCGGTCAGAGACAGAATCCCGCCCTCGCCTTCGTTATCCGCCCGCAGGATGAAGCCGAGGTATTTAACGCTGACAATGAGCAGGAGGGCCCAGAAGATGAGGGACAAGACACCAAGCACATTGGCCGTAGTCGCCGCGATGCCGTATTCGCCGTGAAAACATTCCCGCATGGCGTAGAGGGGACTGGTACCGATATCGCCAAAGACCACACCCAGGGCGGCCAGCGACAGGGTTGTCAGTTGCTTACCGGATATTTTATCGGAGGGAAGGCTCATGCCGCATTCTTCCTTTGCTTATTGATAAGAGACGTAAAGAATAAGCGGCACTATTGACGATTATTTTCGAAAGAGCAATAAAAAAACGTCGAGCCAACGTCTCTGCCCGTGTAAGCCGCTGTAAAGAAAGAACATGGCCAACTGAATGGCCATAACGGCCCCTATCTACAAACTGTTCAGATATTCCTCATACCCCTCTTCCTTGAGCTTTGTTACCGGAATAAAGCGTAAGGCGGCAGAGTTGAGACAGTAACGCAGGCCGGTGGGAGGCGGGCCATCATCAAAGACATGGCCCAGATGCGAGTCGCCATGGACGCTCCTCACCTCGGTCCGTACCGTAAAAAAACCCCGATCCTTTTTTTCGACCACATTTTTTGGTTCAAGAGGCCGGGAAAAACTGGGCCAGCCGGTGCCCGAATCAAACTTGTCGCGAGAGCTGAACAGTGGCTCCCCGGACACGACATCGACATAGATTCCCCGCTCTTTATTGTCCCAATACTCATTATGAAAGGCTGGCTCGGTGCCCTCTTTCCGGGTTACCTGGTATTGGAGAGGGGTCAGGCGGCGGCGTAGTTCTTCATCGCTGGGCTTTGCATACTGTTTTTTTGACGATTTTTCCTCCCGCGGCCAGGTCTTTTCCAGAAATGTCTGGCGGCCGGATCCCTCCTTATAGGCGGCATAATGGCTGTAATTCTTACGGTAATAATCCTGATGATATTCCTCCGCCTCATAAAAAGGGACTGCGGGCAGAACTTTGGTGGCAATGGGGCGGTCAAAAAGACCAGAGGCCGCAAGGGCAGCCTTGGATTTTTCCGCCAGCTCCCGCTGCCCCTCATTCTGATAAAAGATGGCCGTCTTATATTGAGAGCCACGATCAGCAAACTGACCGCCACTGTCGGTAGGGTCGATCTGGCGCCAGAAGACCTCCAATAACTGCGCGTAGGAGACCTTTGCCGGATCATAAAACACTCGCACCGCCTCATAATGTTCAGTGCCGCCACTGCTCACCTGCTGATAATCAGCGGTCTCCTTACTGCCTCCCGCATACCCGGCTGTCACCTCAAAAACACCTTCCAGCTCCTCAAAGGGGGGCTCCATGCACCAGAAACAACCGCCGCCAAAAACGGCCACCTCTTTCTGTTCACCTGCGACTGCCGGCGCGACACACCCCAGTCCAACCACCAGTACCGCCAGGAAAGTTAACGAAAAATACATGACACCCTCCAATAGACTTATTGTTAGCAACAGTTCTCATCTGAAATATAAATAGGTATGATACGATTGAAAAACAAGCGAAAAAATGTCTCTTAAAAACCATTTTTTTTATTCCAAAAAAGGCCTCCCATTGCTATAGTGCCCCCCATGAAAAATCAAAATAGTATCACTACAACCAAACGAACCAAGTTTATTTTCGTGACCGGCGGCGTACTTTCCTCCCTCGGCAAAGGCCTGGCGGCGGCGGCCATCGGCGCCCTCCTTGAAAGCCGGGGCCTGACGGTCACCTTCCAGAAGCTCGACCCCTATATCAATGTTGATCCGGGTACCATGAACCCCTTTCAGCATGGCGAGGTCTTTGTCACCGACGACGGGGCCGAGACCGATCTGGACATGGGTCATTATGAACGCTATACCAACGCGGTCATGGCCCAAAAGAACAACTACACCTCGGGACGGATCTACTATTCGGTCATCACCAAGGAGCGGCGCGGCGAATATCTGGGCGGCACGGTTCAGGTCATCCCCCATATCACCAACGAGATCAAGGAAGCCATCCTCCAGCTTGACGGCAGCGTCGATGTGGCCATCATTGAGATCGGCGGCACCGTCGGCGACATAGAAGGACTGCCCTTTATTGAGGCCATCAGGCAGTTGCGCGGCGATCTGGGACGGGAGAACACCCTCTACATCCACCTCACCTATGTGCCCTATATCAAGACCGCAGGCGAGGTCAAAACCAAGCCCACCCAACACTCGGTGCGGGAACTGCGCGCCGATGGCATCCAGCCCGACATCCTGGTCTGCCGTACCGAAGTCCCCCTGACCGATGAGCTGAAGGCCAAGATCGGACTGTTCTGCAGTCTGCCCAAAGACGCCGTGATCACCGGCATTGACGTGGATTCCATTTACGAGGTGCCGCTCCGCCTGCACAAAGAAGGCTTGGACACCAAAATCCTTGAACTGCTCAATATCTGGACGGGAAAACCCAATATCCAACCCTGGGAAGAGCTGGTCCGCAAGATCAAGAATCCCAAGAAGACTGTCACTATCGCTATTCCCGGCAAGTATGTTGACCTGACCGAATCCTACAAGAGCCTGCATGAATCCCTGGTGCACGGCGGACTGGCCAATGAGGCCAAAGTCGAGCTGCGTTACATCAGCGCCGAGGATCTGGAAGGGCAAGACCCGGCTGAACTGCTTGCTGGATGTCATGGCATTCTGGTGCCGGGTGGTTTCGGGAGTCGAGGTGTGGCCGGCAAGATCAAGGCGATTACCCATGCCCGCGAGCAGCGGATCCCGTTTTTCGGCATCTGCTTGGGGATGCAGCTGGCAGTCATTGAATATGCCCGTAATATCGTCGGATTCCCCTTGGCCAACTCCACCGAGCTTGATCTCACCACCCCGGATCCAGTGATTTATCTGATCAAGGAGTGGTTTGACTACCGTACCGGCAAGATGCAGGTACGCGACGAAAACTCGGAGATGGGCGGCACCCTGCGCCTTGGGGCCTATCCCTGCAAGCTGCGGGTGGACACCTTGGCCCGCAATGCCTACGGGCTAGAGGAGATATCCGAGCGCCATCGGCACCGCTATGAGTTCAACAACGACTATCGACAGCGGCTGGAAGATAAGGGTTTGGTGATCTCCGGGACCTCCCCTGACAATAATCTGGTGGAGATCGTTGAACTTGCCGATCACCCCTGGTTTCTCGGCTGCCAGTTTCACCCGGAATTCAAGTCCAAGCCGATGCGACCCCACCCTCTGTTTCGTGACTTTATCGCTGCGGCCATCAAGCATAAAGGCCAATGACATCCTCACATGTTTCCCCGGTTGCCATTGACACCCCCACGGGAGATCTGATCCAGGTCGGCACCGACCAACCCCTGCTGCTTATCGCCGGCCCCTGCGCCCTTGAATCGGAAGAGCTGGCCCGTCGGGTGGCCGGCACCATGCAGGAGATCTGCGCCCGCCTCGGACTTTCCTATGTGTTTAAGGCCTCCTTTGACAAGGCCAACCGTACTTCGCTCTCTTCCTACCGGGGGCCGGGCCTGGAAGAAGGGTTGGCCATTCTCGCCCGCATCCGGGAGGAACTCCAGGTGCCGGTAATCTCCGATGTCCATGAAATCACCCAGGTACAGGCTGCGGCTGAAGTCTTGGATATCATCCAGATCCCAGCCTTTCTCTGCCGACAGACCGATCTCCTGACTGCCGTGGCCCGCACCGGCAAGCCTATTAACCTGAAAAAAGGCCAGTTTGTTTCGCCCTGGGACATGGAAAACGGGGTCAATAAAATCCGGTCAGCCGGCGGCAAAAAGATCATGCTGGTCGAACGAGGGGCAAGCTTTGGCTACAATAACCTGGTGGTCGATATGCGCGGCCTGCCGGTCATGCGCTCCTTCAACTGCCCGGTGATCTACGATGCCACCCATTCGGTGCAACTGCCCGGCGGTGCCGGTGGTTCTTCCGGCGGCCAGCGGGAGTTCATCGCCCCCCTCAGCCGGGCCGCAGTTGCCGCCGGCATTGACGGCCTGTTCATGGAAGTCCACCCCAATCCCGACCAGGCCCTCTGCGACGGCCCCAACTCCATCGCCCTTGATCAGATTGAGGGACTCCTGAGCCAACTGGTGCAGATTCGCCAGGTGTGCAAAGACTTTTAAGTATTCATGCTTTTGGCATTCTTTCTCCCCATACGAGAAAGAATAAAAAAAACAGGAAGATACCCCATGCATTTATCCCAAGTTTTACCGCACGGAAAGTGTCAAAACATTATGTCTTCTGCGGTATTAGGCATCGTGTTTTTAACAGCTTTTTTGTTGCCAATCGTATCGTCTGATGTTTATGCCGTCAGCAATACTCTTGCTGAAGAAAAAAATAGCCCCGCGAATAAGGCCCTTGTGGCAAAGGCTAACAAGGATGGTTCTGTCAGGATTATTGTCAGGGTAAAAACCATAAAAACATTTCAACCTATGGCAGATACAGCTGCGGCTCCGGCGCGCGAACAGATGCGTCAAATCGCTTCTGCTCAAGAGTCTGTGCTCACAGAGGTGGCAGGCTATAATGTAAGCAAGAGCTACAAGTTTAAATATACGCCCTATATCTCCATGACCGTTGACAGTGCAGCCTTAGATACCCTTCTTGCCTCTCCAGATGTTGCAGATGTACAAGAAGATACGTTGAGCGCCCCTACTCTTGACCTGAGTGTACCCCGCATAGGGGCCTCGGATCTACATTCTTCCGCTATTAAAGGCACCGGGGTCACCATTGCGGTGTTGGATACCGGTGTTGACAAAAACCATCCGTTCCTCGCAAATAGTGTCGTGTCAGAGGCCTGCTATTCATCAAATGATCCGGTATATAGCAGTACAACAATCTGCCCGGGAGGCGCAACAGACTCCATAGCAACAGACTCGGCAACGCCATATCTTAGTAGTGTCTGTCCAGCAGGGGATTGTGATCACGGTACCCATGTGGCGGGTATTGCTGGAGGCAGGCAATCTGTCGGCGGCTCTCCTGGTCCCGGAGTGGCGCCGGAATCTCATATTATAGCAGTACAGGTTTTTTCACGATTCGATAGCGAGAAATATTGTGGTGTTGGAAATTCACCATGTGTAATGGCCTTCAGCAGCGACATTATAAAAGGCCTTGAACGAGTGTATGAATTAAGAAGCAGCTATACTCTTGCGTCTGTGAATATGAGTCTTGGCGGCGGACAATATTTCAGCGCCTGTGACAGTGACCCAAGGAAAGCAATTATTGATAATTTACGAGCCGCAGGCATTGCCACTATTATTTCTTCCGGCAATGATGGCTATTGCAAATCGATCAGCGCCCCTGCATGTATATCGTCCGCGATCAGTGTGGGGGCCACTACCGACTCAGATACAGTTGCGTCGTATTCAAACAGCGCGACTTTTATGAGTCTTCTTGCCCCTGGCTCAGCAATCACTTCCTCAATTCCTGGCAGTGGCTATGCAAGTTGGTATGGCACCTCAATGGCAGCGCCCCATGTGACAGGCGCTTGGGCATTGATCAAACAGCAGATGTCCACTGCAACCGTGACCGAGATCCTGAATGCCTTCCAATCTACTGGAGTATCTATCACAGACAGCAAATGTCCTTCTGTAACAAAAAAGAGGATCAATGCCGCACAAGCATTAGCGTCTTTCCCCATATTCCCCACCCAGTTACACAATAATGTCACCGTGACTAATCTCACCGGTGCCGTGGACGCAATGCTTGATTATTATATCGCTGTCCCCGCGGGTGTCCCCTCTCTGACCATTCAAACCTGGGGAGGAACCGGCGATGCCGACCTTTATGTCCGCTATGGCTCCCAGCCCACTACGACTGCCTATGACTACCAATCCTGGGTCGTTGGCAATACGGAAAATATTGTCATCAACAATCCGCAGGCGGGCAACTGGTATGTTTCGATACATGGTTATTCAGCCTTTTCCGGAGTCAGCCTTAAGGCTGAATTCCCGTACTCACCCTGGGTGTTCTTTCTTCCCGCGATCCTGAGCAAGCCACAATAACTCAAAAAAGAATATCATATTGTATCACCCCTCTGACTCCTATGGCCCCTGACTCCTGCCCTCCATCAAAACCTGGCCTCTACCCCTCGGACTGCGAGATCCTCGAAGGCTACCGCACCATGGCCAGAAACCAATCTGGCAGACCCGCGCGCAGCGCGGCCTGGCTGGCAGCGCTTGCCAAGGCCAGACCCGTCAAAATCTTGCTCCTTGATGTGGATGGTGTGCTTACCGACGGGAGTCTCATCTATTCCCATGAGGGGCTGGAATCAAAGGCCTTCAATACCCAGGATGGCTTTGGTCTGCGCCTCCTGCAAGAGGCCGGCCTGGAGATCGGGGTCATCACCGCCCGCAGCTCTGAGGCCGTAGCCCGGCGCTGCGCCAATCTGAAGATGCGCTATGTTTATCAGGGGATTGGCAACAAACTGGAGGCCTACCGGGAGATCCTCCAGCAATCAAGCTGCAAGCCCTTTGAGATAGCCTACATGGGAGACGACTGGCTGGATCTCGCCCTGCTCAACCGCGCCGGCTTTGCTGCTGCCCCTGCCAATGGCGTGCGCGAGGTCCAGGAGGCCGTACACTATACCACCGAACAGTCAGGCGGCCATGGGGCCGTCCGCGAGCTCTGCAACCTGATCCTTGAGGCCAAAGGCATGTATCAGGAACTGCTGCAAAGCTATATCAGCAGGTAAAGGCCTCAATCAGTACATACTTCGACAGATATGCCCACAAAACGTTATAAAAAAAGAATATCGCCATCTGTATGGCAGAAACGGTATAAAGAGCCATAACGAAATGAATAAAAACACACTGCTTATTTCACAACGGTTCCTCAACAGCAGAAACCTCGTCTGGCTGGTTCCCCTGGCCCTGGTGATCACCTTTCCGCTGTGGCACCTGCCACTGGCCGCCTTTCTCGCGCCCCGAGGCGGTTACGATCCAAACCTGGCCCAGAATCGGCCGGATGCCCATGATTTTACCATGCAGACGGTGCATATCACGCAGAGCCATAATGGTCAAACTACTCTTGACCTTCTTGCCACTCGGGCCATGACCGGCCAGACCGCCGATGAATTCAAGATGGAAGATGTGAACGCCACCGTCATCAGTGCGCAAGGCGAACAAACCTACGTCACCGCCAAAAGAGGGATATTTGACAAAGCTTCCAGCCTGCTCAGCCTTATTGATAACGTGGTAATCAAAAAGCCCAAGGATAAATACGAAATTTATACCGATCTGCTCCACTATAACGACAAGAGCAAAATCGCCGTCTGCCCAGGGGCCACCAGACTCAAAGGCGACAAGGTATCCATTAAAGGCGGCAGTCTCACCTATAACACCCTGGCCAACAGCTACGATATTGGCGGCCGGGTCTATTGCAAACTCACGGAATTTGTCCGTCCCTGATTCACGCCACTCCCGGCCGTCCCGAGCCGTCACTTAGGAGCCGTTAGCAAATAAGCTGGCCTTTTAAACCATTTCGTTACGGCTCCATATACTGTAACAAATATTCAAATGGTCATATGATCTATTTGCAACGGCTTACCTTATTCCCTGCCCCCTCTTCATCACTCACCGACAGCACCAGAAAATACTCTCCCTGGGCATGCCAGCGGACATTTGTCTCCCAAAGAGCCATTCCGTACTCCCGTACTTGCCGGCGCTGGCTTGCGGGCCGTGGATCCTGGGCCAGGGTCTCGGTAATCAACAATCTCAACCGGCGGCCGGTGCGCTGTTCATAGTCGCTACAAAATTCCGCCGCCGCCTCGGTAAACACCACCTCACGGGCCACCGATTCAGGAGGAGGAATGAAACCGCCACGAGCTCCGACAACATTGTCACTGTAGGGGACATAGGGCTTGATATCGATTACTGGGGTTTGGTCAAGCAGATCAAGCTCGCTAATCTCCAAAAATAGCCCCTTGTTTTCCTTGCTGATTCCGGTCAGCCGCACCACCGAAAGCCCCAGAAAATTGGGGCGATGCGGGCTGCGACTGGCAAAGACCCCCACCCGCTTCTGCCCACCCAGCCAAGGCGGCCGGATCGTGGGCCGCCAGCCATCTCTCACCGCCTCATGAAACAGAAAAGAGATCCAGATATGCGAAAAACTCTCCAGCCCCTTGACCATCTCTTCCCGATTATAAGGCGGCAACAACTCCAAACGGCCGCTGCTGCTCCGTACCAGGCCAGGTTGCCGAGGGACGCCAAATTTCTCAGGATAACAGGAATGAATAATACCAATGGGCGAGATAATGGATGCGGGAAATTCAATCATTGAAACAAGACCTTGAAAAATGGTATCCTGAATTTCATAATGACCCTTAAGCCGTTGTTCAGGTAAACGAAGACTCCGAAAAGTACTCCGTCTCAATGGTATTAACGGCATAAGGGACCGTAAAGAAATAGATAAAACCGTAGCTGTTATTTCTTCATAACCCCTTGTATGGTCTCTGCCGGACGCCACCTCCAAGAAACCGCCGGATAAGAGTGACTGTTTCTTGGAAGTAGCATACGATGGCATAACCAACTGAGCGGAAAACTCACTCATTTACTAACGGCATCGTATATGATCTTCGGCAGATGTCGATTTGCCAGACGCCACGCAAATAAGCAGCGGTAAAGGTTGCTGTTTATTTGACGTTGCATAAGAGGCCGTTACTGAAAAGAGCAAAAAGAGCCTTGCTCTTTTCAGTAACGGCCTCTAAACTTCAACCAATAACCGCTTCCCCCTGACTTCACCATGGATTTTCTCAATCTTCGCGATAAATATTTCGTTATCTTCGGGCTGGCCAATAAAAAATCCATCGCCTGTGCCATTGGCAAGACCCTGATTGATGAAGGGGCGCGGGTGATCCATGTGGTCCGTTCCCAGGCCCGTCGAGAAACCGCTCGCACTCTGTTTCCCGAATGCCCGGTGTTCATCTGCGACGTGGAGGATGAGGCCAACATTGTTCGCGTCGCAGGCGAGATCAGTGCGGAAATTAGCGCCGAGCGCGGCGGACGCATTCACGGTCTGGTTCACTCCCTGGCGTTTGCCAATTACTCCCAAGGAATTCAACCATTTCATGCCACCGTGAAAAAAGATTTTCTCCAGGCCATGGACATCTCCTGCTTTTCCCTGATCAGCATCTGTAACCACTTTCAGGGATTATTTACCCCTGATGGTTCCGTGGTTACCATCTCAATTTCCACCACCCGCATGGCCGCCGAAAACTATGGCTATATGGCGCCGATCAAGGCAGCCCTCGACTCCTCCCTCTGTTTTCTGGCCAAGAGCTTTTCCGCTTTTTCCAACGTCCGTTTCAATGCCGTGGCCCCGGGGTTACTCAAGACCTCGGCCTCCGCCGGGATTCCCGGCTATGTGGACAGTTATCTTTTTGCCGAAAAGGCCACCTTACGAAAAAAGGGGCTGAGCACACAGGAGGCTGCTGATACCGCCGTCTTTCTCCTCTCGGAACGCTCCTCCGGTATCACCGCCCAAACCCTGGTGGTCGATGCCGGCATGGCAATCAACTATTTTGACCGGGAGATTGTAACCAAGGCCATTACCTGATTGATGAGGGGTAAGGGCCTCGGCAATAATAAATTGTTCAGTCTTGCCGATGCCCTACCAAGCCCTCATCACAGAAAAATCACAGAAAAGAGGAGAGCGCATGGGAAAACATCTGGTTCTGGCGGGCGGCGGACACGCCCACATGGTTACCTTGGCCAATATCAGGCTGTTACGCGATCTGGGACACCAGGTCACCGTCATCGGGCCTTCCGAACATCATTATTATTCCGGCATGGGCCCTGGGATGCTCGGCGCCACCTACGAACCCAAGGATATTCGTTTTGCCACGAAACAGCTCGTGGAGGAACAAGATGGTGCCTTTATCTGCGACTCTATAGTGGGAATTGATCCTGAAATACGACGGCTGCATCTGGCCTCCGGTCAGGCCGTGGATTACGACGTGGTTTCCTTCAATACCGGCAGCGGCATTGATCTCCCGAAGATTGTCGGCGACGACGCCACCATCTATACCGTCAAACCCATTGAACGCTTGTATGAGGCCCGGCAGCAGATCAAGGTCCAGGCGGAAGACCATGCCGTAACCATTGGGGTGGTGGGCGGCGGCCCTGCCGGGGCCGAGGTGGCGGGAAATCTGCGCCAGCTTGTCAATAAACTCAAGACCACCCACCCCAAAACCAAGATATCGCTCTTTGCCGGCCACCGCTTCATGGCCAGGTTTCCGGAAAAGGTACGGAGTAAAAGCCGACAACTCTTAGAGGAAAACGGGGTGCTCATCCATGAATATGGCTATCTGCAGAGCATCAAAGACAACACCCTCATCTTTGCTTGCGGAATCACCGAACATGCAGACTTTATCATCCTGGCCACCGGGGTGCACCCCTCGCCCTTTTTCCGTCAGGCCGGGATTGCCGGCGGCGCAGATGGCGGCCTGCTGGTAAATCGTTACCTGCAAAGCCCTCACTATCCCGAGATCTTTGGCGGCGGCGATTGTATCTCTTTTGAGCCGCGTCCCTTAGACAAGGTGGGGGTGTACGCGGTCAGGGAAAACCCCATTCTTTTTCACAACCTCAAGGCCTACCTTCAGGGCGAGGAGCTCATCCCTTTTGATCCGGGCGGCGACTATCTGTTGATCTTTAATCTGGGAAACGGACAAGGGGTGTTGCGCAAAAAATGGCTGTTCTGGAGCGGAACTCTGGCCTTCAAGATCAAGGACTGGATTGACAAGAAGTTTATGGCAAGATTTCAAGGTGGCAAACAGCAGGGATGAACCCTTTATTGCATCATGAGACCACTCTCCGTTACTTGAAGAGACGCATGATGCGGCGCGCCTGTAGTCGGCACCCTAGATGGTATCCGCAAGACGCAACCCCAGGAAACAACCGGGAGAACTGGCTGTTTCCTGAAAGCGGCAACTAATCTTCAAAAAATTCAGGTGTATGACGGACAATCTCGGCGTTTACCATATAGATAACATCTTCGGCGATATTACTCGCATGATCGGCAATCCTTTCCAGGTGCCGACTGATAGAGAGGTTCTGCAATAAGATATTGATATGCTCAGGAGATTTGGCCATTTCCTCTTTCACCAAGGCATACATGTCACGATTCATGGCATCGACACGGTCATCATCCGAGCGCACCCGATACGCCTTCTGCACGTCCAGGCTGACCAAAGATTCAATGCTGCGGGTAAGCATACTTTCGACGATATGCATCATGGCGGCCATATCAAAGGCAATCGTGATTTGCGGCTGATCAATGAGAAAACTACTCCGTTCGGCAATACCAACGGCCAGATCGCCCACCCGCTCCAGGTCGCTGTTAATCTTCAGGACTGAAATAATAAAACGAAGATCAATCGCCACCGGTTGATACAAGGCCAGGAGTTTCAAACAATCCTCTTCTATATTGACCTCCAACAGATCAATTTCATGATCCCCTGTGAGCACGGCCTGGGCCATCTGCTGATTCCGGTTGATCAGAGAGACGGTGGCCCGATAGACCCGATCCTCCACCTCCGTTCCCATGTAGATGATTTTTTCTTTGAGCGCAGCAAGTTCTTTCTGCAAATGCTGTGACATAATGTTTTTCCCTCAACCGAAATGATGATTTACTGGTATTTGTTCAGCTGAATAGACTGAAGACGGAAGATCGATATCCTTTATTAAGTTATAGAGTGCGCCATGCACACGGTTGTTGCTGTACCTTCAATTTTCAGCCTCTTCCCTTCCACCTTCAGATTCATTTCAGCCTATCTGCCAAGGCCGATAAGCATGAACAGCTTATAGGAAAGCGCGGCGACAATTCCGGCGGCGGGGAGAGTCAAAACCCAGGCCATAACCATGGTCTGGGCCACCCCCCAGCGCACGGCGGACAAGCGCTTGCTGGCGCCCACGCCGAAGATACTGCCCGAGATGGTATGGGTTGTGCTTACCGGCATTCCGAAATGGCTGGTCACAAAAAGGACGATGGCGGCGGTGGTTTCGGCGGCAAAGCCGTGAACCGGCTCCAGGCGAATGATCTTGTGGCCCATGGTCTTGATGATCCGCCAGCCGCCCACCGAAGTCCCCAGAGCCATGACTGTAGAGCAGGACAGCACCACCCAGGTCGGCACGACAGGTTCGGAAATGATCCGGGCGCTGACCAAGGCCATGGTGATGATACCCATACTTTTCTGGGCATCATTGAGACCATGGGTAAAGGCCATGGCGGCGGCGGAAACAAGTTGCAGATGACGAAAGATCGCACTTACTTTGCCGGGATGCACATGGGACAAGGTTTTGTAGATGATGGTCATAATCAGAAAACCAAGGAGAAATCCCATGGTTGGAGAACCGACCAGCGGGATCAGTACCTTACGGACAATGCCGTCCCAGAGAACGGCATGCAGACCACCGTGGACAATGGCCGCACCGCACAACCCGCCGATCAGGGCATGAGAGGAACTACTGGGGATGCCGAAGTACCAGGTAAGCAGATTCCAGACTATAGCACCGACAATAGCGGCCAGAATCACCACTTGAAAGCCATGCTGGTTTGAACCGAGCTCTGCAACATAGGCCTTTTCCAACAGGGCACGATTGGTGTTGGCGCGTTCCGCCGGTTTCAGCTTGGCGATTTTCAGGGCCTTTTCTACTGTTTTCTCCAGCAGGGCAATCCCTGCGAACCGCTCTACCGAGTAGAAATCAGAGCCGGTGATAATACGGTTCAGGTCAGCTACCAGAGCGGCCTGCAACTCAGGTGTGGGAGTGGAATCTGCGACGTATCCTGCAAGCAGCTTCCGGGTTTCCGGCGAGCCTTGCTCTGCCAGAAAACGCGAGACCGGATCGGCCTGGTTTTTCAGTTTTGCGGCAAACGCTGCCGGCTGGTGGATATCAGCAGGTCGAAAACGGGCCGTATCGACCAGACCGCTGGCCACTGTAACCGCTACATGGGTAGAGAACAGTGCACCCACGAAGTTCAAACAGGCCGCCATGATAATGGCGTTGCGCGGAGAGAGCACCCTGGTGGAGACCACGGTGGCGATGGCATTGGCCGTATCGTGAAAACCGTTAATGTAGTCGAAAAGCAGAGTACACACCACCACCAGCACAAGAAGAAGTGTCAGACTATGCATATTTCACGACCACGCTTTCGATAGTATAGGCAACATCCTCGCATTTATCCACGGCTGCTTCGATCCGGTCATAAATCTCCTTCCACTTGATCACCTTGATCGGGTCCGCATCCGGGGCGTTGATCAGGTTGGCCAAAGCTCGGCGGAAGGCCCCGTCGTGTTCTGTTTCGATGTCGTGAATATGTTTATAAATACCCTGAATGTTTTCCAGACTTGGGTTGGTGCGCAAGACCTTGACCGCATCCAGCGTGGCCTCGGTAACCCTTACCAATTGGCTCACCAACAATTCCATGTCCGGCCTGAGCTCGACGAACTGATACAGCGCCATACGACCGGTGCAGGCCTCGATGGAATCGGTGACATCATCCAGCTGGCTGGACAGGGCATGCAGATCTTCCTTGTCCAGCGGGGTGACAAAGGTGGAGTCGATCAAGTTAGCAAGACTATGAGTGATAAGGTCGGCCTCGTTCTCAATTTCCTTGATCCGGGCCGCATGTTGGATGCGATTGTCGAAATCGTTAATCAACACCTGAAATGCCCGTGCCGCCCGCAACGCCGCATCAGCCTGTTTTTCCAGTAATTCGTAAAAGGCATTCTTCTTGCTTGATCCTGGTAAACGCACAACCGTACCTCCTTTAACACAATGAACAGAGACAGAATCTCCGCTGAAATAATAAGGGTTTGTCCCCTTGAAGCAACTCAGGCTCTTTTGCCGCAAGCAAGCGGCCCCCCTGCTAACGCGAATTTAATAAAAAAATAATAATTGCACCATACTTAAAACCTATCAGCCCTGTCAATACACAACCCTGTGAGCTCATTTGTTTCTTCTTGGCAATAAGGCATCAACCGGAAGAATTTCCGATCCGGCTGAAAAAGGGGAAGGGATCAAGGCAACGGACTTATAGCCAGCCACGTCTCCTGAAAAAACGGATCATCACCCCCGCCACCAACAAAAGTACCGCCCAGAAGACAAAGTAACTGTATCGATAATGCAGCTCAGGAAGATATTCAAAATTGGTCCCATAGATCGCGGCGATAAAGGTCAAGGGAATGAAGATGGCCGAAAAGATAGTCAACACCTTCATGATTTCATTCAGCTTTATGCTCACCCCGGTATTATAGACATTCAGGTGGTCAAAAAGCATTTCGCGGTAGGTGTCAATAATCTCAACCGATTGCAGGGCCAAGCCCTGCATGTCCCTGAGAAAAGGTGCTGTCTTGTCGCTTATCAGATCTGAATCCAGAGAGTTCAACTGCAGGATAAGCTCCCTGAACGGCCGGACCGACTTGCGGATATAGTTCATCTCCCTTTTATAGCGGGTAATCTTTTCCAACACCGCCTGGCTGGGAGCAAAAAGCACCTCTTCCTCAAGATCCTCAACCTTCTCTCCCAATCGCTCTATGATAAAGATATAGTTATCAACAACGGTGTCGAGCAGGGCATAGGCCAGATAATCGATCCCGGAGCCTCTGACCCGACCTTTCTGCCGGCGAATCCTCTCCCGCACCGGCTCAAAGGTATCACCAGGCTGCTCCTGAAAGGTAAGAAGAAAAGTCCGGCCCAGCACCATGCTCAACTGTTCGCCGACCACCTGCTCCTTACCCTGGTCCAAACGCAGCATCTTGACCACCAGGAAAATATAGTCGTCATACTCTTCCATCTTGGGCCGTTGTCCGGTATGGACAATATCCTCAAGGATCAGGGGATGAAGCTCAAAGCCACTGCCGATCTTCATAATCAGGTCCGTATCATGAACCCCGTCAACATTGATCCAGGTCACGGTATCTGTTTTCTTAAAAAGCTCCCCTTCGGCAGCGTTTTTCAGTTCCAGTTCCCGCAGATCGCCCAGATCATAATCCATAACCGTGACCCTGGCCTGATCCACCTTCTGACTGCCGACAAAAATAACAGAACCAGGCGTCCGGTGCAGAGTTGCCTTGTTTTTTTTCAGGAACCGCGCCATATATTTTTCTCCTCAGGAGCTTGCAACCCGCAACTCGTGTTTAACATGGGAGCCCTCTACCAACAAACGATCACGTCCCCATGAGTTTTGAGCGGAACAGAAAAAACACCGCCCCCAGCAGACAGATCCCGGCCCACAGATAATCCAGCGACAGCTTTTCTTTCACATAGAAGAGAGAAAAGGGGACAAAGACTGTCAGGGTGATCACCTCCTGCAGGATCTTCAACTGCCCCACATTCATGACCTGATGACCAATACGGTTGGCGGGAACCTGGAGCAGATATTCAAAGAGGGCAATCCCCCAACTCACCAGGGCGGCATAAACCCAGGGCCGATGCGCCATGTTTGTCAAATGACCATACCAGGCAAAGGTCATGAACACATTGCTGCAACACAGCAAAACCACCGTCACAATATAGGGATTCAATTTTTCCCGCACGCCTCATCAATCTTTCATTTTCAGATCCACCATTTCCAGCCATTTCCTCTTATCCCAAATAACAGAGGGTGTCAATTCACGAGCGCACCTTGCGCCAGCCAACAACAGGCATCCGGCCACTACATCTTGACAGAACCTGACAAGCCTATTCTATTACCTTGAGTTTTCTTCCTGAGCAAGCCCGCCAGCCACGAACCTTCTTTGACGATACCGGAGCCCACCATGTCTCTCAAACATGACACCCATTGTGATCAGGAGCTGTCTCGACTGGAACAGACCTTTCGCCGACTCAAGTCCCCCCTTGATGAGTTCATCCATTACGATGCCTCTTCGGGCCTGCTGCTCATGGGATGCGCCATCCTGGCCCTGATCCTCGCCAACACGTCGCTGGCCACCCAGTATGATCATATCCGCCACACCACCATCAGCCTGGAGATCGGCCCATTCTCCCTCAGCCACACCCTGCACCACTGGATCAATGACGGCCTCATGGCCCTGTTCTTCTTTCTGGTGGGCCTCGAAATCAAACGGGAGATCCTGGTGGGTGAACTTGCCTGTCTGCGCCAGGCCCTTTTACCCGTGGGCGCGGCCGTAGGCGGCATGATCGTCCCGGCCTTGATCTATGCCGCCATCAACAGGGGCACCATCGGGGCGAGTGGCTGGGCCATCCCCATGGCCACCGATATCGCCTTTGCCCTCGGTGTCCTGATATTGCTGGGCAAGCGGATACCCAAGGCCCTGTTCGGCTTCCTCCTGGCCCTGGCCATTGTCGATGACCTGGGCGCCATTCTGGTCATCGCCCTGTTTTACACCAAGGCCATTGATTGGAACATGCTTTTGGCCGCCACCTTTCTTTTTTTGCTTCTGATCGGCTGCAACGGGGTGGGCATCCGCCGTCCGCTGCCCTACTTTCTCCTCGGCGGCCTACTCTGGCTGGCCCTGCTCCATTCCGGCATCCATGCCACCCTGGCCGGGGTGCTCACCGCCCTGACCGTACCGGCTCGCCCGCGATGTCGGCCGTCACAATCCATCACTATTCTCTCCCGATTGCTCAAACAGTTTGACAAGGTGCGCAAACCCGGCAAGACCATTGTCGGTAACGACCAGGCACAGGAGGTCTTGCAGGCCTTGGAAAAAGGGCTCACCAATATGGCCTCGCCGCTCCAGCGGTTGGAACAGCGCATTCACCCCTGGAGCGCCTTTCTCATCGTCCCCCTTTTTGCCTTGGCCAATACCGGAGTCCCCATTGAATTAGCCGGACTCGCCGCCACCCTGCGCCACCCCGTCACCCTAGGGGTCATCCTGGGACTTGTTGGCGGCAAGGCCGTCGGCGTTTTCACCAGTGTCTGGCTGTTGAAGCTGACCGGAATCTCCCATCTGCCGCCGGGCATCACTTTCCACCATGTCGCCGGGGTATCGCTGCTCGCAGGCATTGGCTTCACCATGTCCATCTTTATCGGTGAACTTTCCTTCGCAGGCCAGGAAGAACTCCTGCTCCAGGCCAAGACCGGTATCCTGCTCGCCTCCCTGCTGGCCGGTATCAGCGGCTTTCTCTGGCTCCGTCTGACCAGTGCGGCAGACCAATAAGCCGTAGTCAAAAGGTATGTTCTCTGGCTGATGCAGAGACTACCAGACGCCACGCCAGAAAACAGCGGAACAGATTGCTGTTTTCTGGATGTTGCATAAGAGGCCGTTACTGCAAAGAGCAAAAAAAGCCTTGTCCCTTGAGTCTGCGTCAGATATAGCCTGCAAGACGCCACGCCAGAAAACAGCGAAACAGATTGCTGTTTTCTGGACGTTGCATAAGAGGCCGTAAACTGAAAAGAGCAAAAAAGCCTTGCTCTTTTCAGTAACGGCCTCTAAAAATCCTTGCCAAAATAAAAACAAGTGCTATATACAAATCATAGCATATACACCAACGAGGCGCATCATGGACTGGCTGCTTTTAATTCATCAAATACCGGCAAAACCCACCTACTTCCGGGCCAAAATCTGGCGGCGCCTGCAACAGATCGGCGCCGTGCCGGTCAAGCAGGCGGCCTACGCCATGCCCAGGACCGAACAGGCCTACGAAGATCTGACCTGGATCGTCAAAGAGATCATCAAGGGCGGCGGCGAGGCCATTTTGCTTGAGGCCAGATTCCAGGAAGGTCTGGATGACACCCAGGTGATCAATCTCTTTTGCGAGGCCCGGAAGCGAGATTATGACAAGATCGCCTCGGAGGCCCGCGAACTGCTGGCGCATTGTCAGAATAACAATTCCCGAATGAGCACGGACATCCTGGAATACAAGTCCCAACTTGCCAAACTGCGCAAGGGTTTTGCCGGGATCACGGCTATCGACTTTTTTCCGGTAGGGGAACGGGCTAAGGTGGAGGCGGCCCTTGCGGACATGGAGACCATCTTTCAGCAAAAAAGCGGAGGACGTCCCGCAAAGACCAAGGCCCCGGAGGATCTCTCCGCCCTGACCGGCAAGACCTGGATCACCAGGGCCAATGTCTATGTCGATCGTATGGCCAGCGCCTGGTTGATCCAGCGTTATATCGACAAGGACGCTACTTTCAGATTTGTCCGCGACGCCCACCATACCCCGGGCCCGGACGAAATTCGCTTTGACATGCCCGTCGGAGAATTTACCCACGAAGGCGATCTTTGCACCTTTGAGGTCATGGCCCGGCAATTTGGGACGGGCGACCAGGATCTGGAGCAGGTCGCCAGGATCATTCATGATATCGATCTCAAAGACGACGCCTTCAATTTACCTGAGACCGACGGAGTTCATGCCCTGTTTGACGGCATTGTCGCCGCCGAGAATGATGACCTGGCGCGGATTCAGCAGACAGGTGTTGTTCTGGATGGACTGCTGGCCTTTTTCAAGAGTAAAAATAGCAGCAAGCCGAAAGGTTGATATGTAATAACAATTGAAAGAATGAAGCATGGCGGAATCGATCTTCCGCTTTTTTTACCAGCAGTAATAAAAAACACATGCCATAAAAAGACAGTGGTATGTGTTTTTGAAACCAATCTGTCTTTCCCACTCATTCCCAGGAGAAACATCATGCCACCTACCGCCAAACACTATGTAACCAGCACCCAAAGAACTGGAAGAGACTACGCCGACCTCCATAACTGGATTGACGATGCCGATGTCACCAAGAAATACGAGCGGCACAGTTTCACGAATATCTGGAAATTTGGACCGGAGATCAAAGCCAAATTCGGCGAGGAAGGGGTTGCCGAATACATCGAACACCTGCGGGAAGACATTGAAAACAAGATCGGCAAATTAGTCCCTGAGCACAAAGAAACTTTAAAGGACGCCTTCATCTATTTCGGGTTCACTAAGCCCTGAAACATCATTGAAAGGCAGGGTGTGCAGAACGCGCCCTGCCTGACTTCACCTTCAAGGGAGAACGATTATGACCAAACAACCCACCATCAATGTCAAGGAGCTCAAAAGTCGGATCGCAAAAGGTGATTTTACCCTGCTGGATGTACGACGCAAGACCGATTACGAAGCCGAACCGGCAAAAATCCCCGGAGCGGTATGGCGTGACCCGGAACAGATCGACCAGTGGCGCGGCGAGCTGCCCGCCAACGGTACCACCGTTATCTACTGTGTGCGTGGCGGGTCTGTCAGTCAATCGGTCTGCCAACAACTCAAGGACGCAGGCATTGAAGCCACCTATCTCGACGGCGGAATCAAGGCATGGATTGACCAGCATGAAGTTGTCGCGTAGCAATCATTGTATGGCGACAAGAGAAGGATAGATCAAAATAATCCCATTGGAGGTCTCATCATGACAGACAACAAGAAAAACATCGCTCACGAAATTGAAGACTCCTTGGCATGCAGCGCTTTTGCCGAAGCAGGCGAACCCTGTCCCATTTGCAGCAACAAAGACGATACGGAAGAACACGCAACTCTTGAGAAAAAGGAATCGGCATCTCAGTCTCTGGAGGAGAATTTCGCCTGCGCCGCCTTTCATGAGCAAAACCTGGAATGTCCCATTGGCACGGACAAGAAGAAATAACCTCAAGGTAGGAATATGAAATACTTATCCCCCTTCACCGCCCTCTGCACCGTCGGCTTTTTCGCCAAGTTCTCCTATGCCCTGGCCAGAAGCCCGGTGCTGCCGCTCTTTGCCCTCTATCTGGGGGCAGGTTCCGAGGCCATAGGCTTTGCCGTTGGCATTTCGACGGTTACCGGGATCTTTTTCAAGATGCCGGCCGGGGCCCTGTCGGATGTGATCGGCCGCAAACGCACCATGCTTATCGGGCTGGTGATCTTTGCGGTCATGCCCTTTGCCTATCTCTTCATTGACAACTATCAGACCCTGGTCATCATCCGCTTCCTCCATGGACTGGCCACGGCCATCTACGGGCCGGTATCCATGGCCGTGGTCGCCGATGTGGCAGGTAGCCGCAAAGGAGAGCTGCTGTCCTGGTTTTCCTCGGTCACCATTATCGGCAACCTCCTGGGCGCGCCCCTGGGCGGCCTGATTCTCAACAACTCCCCCGGCACCGGAGGCCCTACCATCGGCGCCTTCCACACCGCCTATCTGGTGAGCGGTTTCGCTGGCGTCATGGCCCTGATCCTGGCGGTTGGAGTGCTGAAGGGTGACGGACAGCGAGAAAGACACAACAGCCTGAGGGAGGCCTTCACCCGTTTCCTCTCAGGCATCAAAGAGGTGGTCAGTGACAAACGGGTGGTCATCACCTCCAACATGGAAGGCTTGCAGAACATGACCGTCGGCGCCCTGGAGGCCTTCCTGCCCATCTATGCGGTGACCGTGGCGAACCTGAGCGCATTCCAGGCCGGACTGCTCTGGGGCGTCCAGGTGATTGCCACCATTCTCTCCAAACCGATCATGGGCAAAACCTCGGACCGACTGGGAAGAAAACCGCTGATATCCGTCGGCATGCTCCTGTGCGCCGTTTCCTTTGCCGCCATCCCTCTACTGCAGGATTTTTATCTTCTCTGCCTGGCAGCCCTGGTCTTCGGCCTGGGCGAGGCCCTGGTGACCTCCTCATCGGCAGCCCTGATTATCGACATCTGCAAGGAGAAACACTTTGGCGCCGCCATGGGCACCTTCGGCACCATCTATGACGTGGGCCATGCCTCCGGCCCCATCCTGGCTGGCCTCCTGATCGCGCACATAGGGTATCAGTATTCATTCTGGATCATGGCGGCCCTGCTTGTTATCGCCATTCCGATATTCACGGCAAACGTGAACATTGACAAAGAAGTTCAAGGATGACAGGATCAAGATATCCAGCCACACATATTCAGCTACCTGTATTTTTCACAGAACTTTCTTACAGGAGGTCTTCCCATGAGTAATATCCCACAAACACCGCCGCCGCTCCCCACCTTCAGAGAGGCCTTCCTTTACTGGTTGAAGCTGGGCTTCATCAGCTTTGGCGGCCCTGCCGGGCAGATCTCCATGATGCATCAGGAGCTGGTGGAACGACGCCGCTGGATCTCCGAACACCGCTTCCTGCACGCGCTCAATTATTGCATGCTGTTGCCGGGACCGGAGGCCATCCAGCTTGCCATTTACATCAGTTGGATCATGCACGGCGTGGCCGGGGCCATCATCGCCGGGGTCTGCTTTTTTATGCCCGCCTTCGCCCTGTTGTCCATGCTGGCCAGCATCTATCTGGAGTGGGGCGATGTGCCGCTGGTACAGGGGCTCTTCTACGGTATCAAGCCGGCGGTGGTGGCAGTGGTGCTGTTTGCCGCTTGGCGCATCGGTTCGCGGGCATTGAAAAATGAAGTGCTATGGGGCATGGCGGCGCTGGCCTTCGTTGCCATCTTCGTCTTTGGCATCGGCTTCCCGTGGATTGTGCTGGCGGCTGCCATCCTCGGGGCCATCGGCGGCAAACTCATGCCGGAGAAATTCAAGAGCGGCGGCGGGCATGGCGCGTCCAGCAAGGGGTATGGCCCGGCAGTTATTGACGATGACACCCCTACCCCCGCCCATGCCAGGTTCTCATGGACCAAACTGGGCCTGACCGTAGTGGCATTCGTGGTGGTCTGGCTGGTGGCAATGCTGACGGTGCGTGGCGAACAGACCCTGACCGACATGGGGATCTTCTTCAGCAAGGCGGCCTTCCTGACCATTGGCGGGGCCTATGCGGTGCTGCCCTACGTCTATCAGGGCGGGGTGGAACATTACGGTTGGCTGACCGGGTCGCAGATGATGGACGGTCTGGCCTTGGGCGAGACCACACCGGGACCGTTGATCATGGTGGTGACCTGGGTCGGCTACATGGGTGGTGTTGCCAAACAGGTGTTTGTAAGCCCGGTGGCCGCCGGTCTGGCAGGGGCCGCGACCGCCACATTCTTCACCTTTCTGCCCTCCTTCCTGTTCATCCTTGTGGGTGGCCCGGTGGTGGAAGCGACACGCAATGAACTGAAATTCACCGCGCCCCTGACCGGAGTGACGGCCGCGGTGGTGGGTGTTATTCTCAATCTGGCGGTGTTCTTTGCCTGGCACACCTTCTGGCCACAAGGGACCGCAGCGGCGCCATTCGCCAACCCCTTTGAGTGGTTTCAGGTGCTTGTCGCAGTTGGTGCCTTCATCGCCTTGTGGAAATTCAAGATAGAGATCATGAAGGTAATCGGGGGATGCGCCGTGTTGGGATTGGCGTACACCTACACGCTGCACCTGATGTAAGGCAGCGGAATTGCACACAAACACTCTTGTCGACCTCCCAGCTTACTCGCCGTTAGGGAACGGCGGCACTACAAATCGGAACACTAAAAAAGTGGCCATGGTATTCCAAGAAACGCCATGGCCACGGTAACCATAAGGAATCACGCACGATCAACATTGAAAAATAATTGCCGCGAAATCACTTCCTGCACAAAAGTTTCCCTTCCCCACAATGCCCTTGACTTCACCCTCTCAAAAAAAATATATTAAAGTGACTCCTCTTGGGAATCATCCCAATTCAACATCTGGCCTTGGCAATCAAACACCTGCTTCTTTTTTCATGAAATCAGTTAATTTTCCTACTGTTTTCATGAACATACTCCATCATATCAGCAAGGATGGCTTGGATCTGCCAGATTCAGGTCTCTGATTAACCATCAATAGGGAGGAAGAGAACATGAGGAAAAGAATCAACACCACCATTTTCACGACAGGGCTTCTGCTGGGTACGGTTGCCGCCGCCATACCGCAGATTGGGCTTGCGGGCGATTTTGACAGCTTCAGTATGCCGGTAAGCAATCCTATCTATAATGGCGATGCCCGGAATGTGACCATGGTGCGCCCGATCATGCTCACCCAGTCCCTGCCGGACCGGATCAAGGTAAATATTGGCGGGGTAGAGACCGAAGTGGATCTGGGCGGCGAGGTACAGGGGGCGGCACTGCAATTCAGCTATGCCTTTAATGAGCGGTTTTCACTGGTGGCAGTCAAGGATGGCTACATGGATTGTGAGCCGGATCACACCCTTTCTGATCACAGCGGCTGGATAGATATTGCCGCCGGGGCCCAGTACTCCTTTCTTTATGACCCGGCCCAGAATTTTATCATGACCGGCCGCCTAGTTTATGAATCCACCAGCGGCAGCAGCGATGTCTATCAAAGAAATGGCGACGGCAATCTGGCCCCCTCCATTCTCTTCATCAAGGGCTGGGACAAGCTGCAATTTTCCGGCACCGTCGGCTTTGTCCTCCCCTTTGACAGCGATGAAGAAAACACCCTGCTCTATGACTCTTGGAATGTAGGGTATGCGGTAACAGACTGGTTCAAGCCCTTGATCGAACTGAACCATTTTCATGTCCTGAGTTCCGGCGACAGGAACCTGAGCGGTTATGCAAACAACGGCGGCGCGGACGATCTGGTGGCAGCCATCAGTACCTTTAATGGCTGCGACATCATCAATCTGGGCGGCGAGCACAATGGCGACAATGCAGACCAGGTAACCTTGGCCTTTGGCTCTCGTTTCCGCGTCAACAAATGGATCGATATTGGTGCTGCCTACGAAATCCCCTTGACCAATGACAATGAGACCCTGCTGGAAGACCGAATCCTGGTGGATGTCATGTTCACCATGGCCTTTTAGAAGTGAGAAGCTGTTTCAAAAAAGCCCAATATTTTTTGTTTTTTTGATTATAGTCCCTTCTGCCGCTTTACCGGGACGGCCAATCTTTTTCCGACTATCCCGGCAGAGTGGCGCATTTCATTTTCCCAACAAGTCTCTTTTTCTTGAATGACAAGCCTTCTGCGCCACCTCAGCTCTCAGGGCTTGATTACTCTTGTCCCCGACTCTTGCAAGAATTCTCTTTGAGATAAAATATGGGCCTGCCCCTGATCAAGTATTTCATTGATCCCCGAAAATACTGCCCGCACATCTTGAGACATCTCGGGCATGGTACAGCGGCGCATGGTCTCTCCGTTTCGATAAGCAACAATGACGGCGCCCAGCTCCTCTATGGGTTTTACCACCCGTCGCAACAAACTGCGGACAAAAAGCAGGCCAACGCCAAAGATACAGATTGCCATAAACACCACGCCCCAGATCCCGGCCTCACTCAACTGCCGGGCCCGTTTTTCGGCCTGATTTATCGCCTCACGGTTGATCGCAGCCAACCTGACAATATCCGCAACTATGTTCACCCGAGCCGCGCTCTCACCTGCAAGGGCGGCCATTGCACCTGCCGAGACCTCTTTCACGACATCCAACTCCCCTGCTTCTGTCACATTCTTCTTCGCCCGCTTCAAGGCGGCCGTGAATCTGGCCCGCTGTTTCTCATCAAGTGAGCGGTCCTCGCCAGCCAGGGCAAGGGCGGCCAGCATCTCCTCACAGTCCTGCAAGGAATGCTCGTTGCGGACGATAATAGCAGCAATCGCCGGGGTCATACGCATGAGAATCCCGATGTTCCCCAGGGCCATGAGCAGATTCAAACCCACCAACAACCAGGCCCCCAACCGTACCGCTTGTGCTAATCGCATCTTAAAACTCCTCACTGAGCTTGGGAATTGCCGACTCATGGGAGACAATAACGAGATTATCGCCCTCCTGAAGCGGGGCATTAGGCGTGGGCTGCAAGATCTTCCCCGTTGTTCCCCGCCGGATGGCGACCACCATCACCCCAAAACGTTTGGGCAGCGCCAGTTCCATCAAGGTCTTACCAATCATGGTGGGCAGTATCTTGATTTCGGTGATATGCAAGTCTTCACCAAAGGGCATGTCGGCCACCACATTCTGATAGACTAAACGATTGGCAAAACGCTTGCCGAACTCCTGCTCAGGATTCACCACCTGATGAGCTCCCACCAGATGCAGGATCCGCTGGTGCATGGCATCATTGGCCCGGGAGATAATCCAAGGGGCGCCCATCTGCCGCAGCAAGGCCGTACAGATAATAGAGGCCTCCTTGGAGTCATCCCCGATAGCGCACACTGCCACATCTCGCTGGCCGGGCTGGAGACGCGCCAGTTCTGCCTCGTCGGTGGCATTCATGACCAGGGCCTCGGTCACAAAAGACGACGCCTCTTCCACCAGATCCTTGCGCCGATCTACGGCCAGAACCTCAGCACCTTTATCCGAGAGGGCATGGGCCAGAGACATGCCAAATTGACCAAGTCCGACAATCAGTATTTGTTGCGCCACAGTGGAACACTCCTTTTTTAGGCTGAAGACTGAAACATATCAATCCTCGAGCATTTATTGGTAACTCAACACCTTCAGCCTTCAACCGTCAGCCTTTTTTCCTTACGTCAAACTCACCTTCGCATCCAGACAGCGGGCCACAGGCACCGACCGTTCATCACTTAAGAGCATGAACAAGGTCATGGGCCCAATACGTCCGACAAACATGGCAATCATCACAATAATTTTGCCGATGTCATCAAGTTGACTGGTGCCCCCCACGGTAAGCCCTACTGTCCCCAGGGCCGAGGTGGCCTCGAACAGGAGCTCACGGGCCGGAATCTGTTGCGTCATCTCCAGCATGAGGACAATGACAAACCAGACCAGGGCACCCGAGCTGACAATGGTGATGGCGCGATTGATCGTGTGCGGCGGGATTCTCCGGTTCTGGATAATAACCTCGGAACGTCCGGTAACGCTGGCCCAGAAGGTGATAACCAACAGGGCAAGCGTCGTTGTCTTTATACCGCCGGCGGTGCCGCCAGGACTGCCGCCAATGAACATGAGGATGATCATGATCAGGCAGGATGGATTGGTCACGGTGTTGATATCAACGGAGTTAAAGCCGGCGGTACGCAGCGTTACCGATTGAAACCAGGCGTTATGGATCTTGTCGGCCACGGTCAGTCCTGACAAGACCCCGTTCCATTCAAAGGCCAGAAACATAAACGCCCCGGCGATGAGAAGAACGACCGTCGTCACCAAGGCCAGACGTACACCAACACCAACCGGACGTCCAGCCAGCCAGCGCGGAATCAACAGGCTGGTTACAGGCGCCATGCCGCCAAGGACAATCAACAGGGCCACGACATGGAGGATGAGCGGGTTACTCTGGTACGGGATCAAATTATCACTCTGCAGGCCAAAGCCGGCATTACAGAAGGCGGAGATAGCGGTAAACAGGCCGCGCCAGGCCGCCTGCCCCAGGCTGTCTCCCGAGAAGAAAAACAATCCGGTCAAGGCCAAGGCCCCCAACCCCTCCGCCATAAAAGTAAAACGGAGGATGGTCACCAGAGAGATCACCAGATCCTGATGATCAGTGTCGGTCATCGAGGTCATCAGCCGCTCCTGACTCAGGCTCAATCGCCGTCCCAGGGTATGCATCCCCACAGTAGTAATCGACATGATCCCCAATCCGCCTAATTGAATAAGCAAGAGGATCAGAAACTGGCCGAATACGGTGAAATCATGCGGGGTATCAAGGACGGTCAGCCCGGTCACGCAAACCGCACTGACGGCGGTAAACGCGGAATCAATCAGACTGATCCCTTTTTCAGGAGTTGCTCCAGGGACCAGAAGGAGAAGGGCGCCCAAGCTGCACAAGCCCAAAAAACTGCTGAGCAGCACCCGGGCCGGATGACTGAGCAGGATCTTCCACCAGCGATCATCCCGCTCCTGCGCCCGTATGGAACTCGGCAGGATCAGAAGCGTCAAGACGCTGACCAGCAATGCGGTTATCCGCGAATATCCACTCATAAAAGCAAAAACTACGGCGCCCATTACAAGAACCGCCACGACTCCCAAGGCCATGGCCAGTGCACGCCTAAACCGCCGCCATATCCAATGCGTTACCAGCAACAGCATCACCACTACCGATACCGTCAAGGCACCATTCACCAGAAAATGACTGGGCCGGTCAATCATGACAATGGATATGACAAGCCCGAAGACAGTCCTTGCCGACCAACGCGCCCGCTGCAGACTGCAATCCACTGGACGATGGCACTGCTGCCCCTCGATGTCCGGTCGAAAATCAGCCAAGGCGTAACCAAGACCGATAATCAGCACCGCGCCTATAAGCACAGTTATCGGGTTGCTCTCAAAAAAAGGAATGATGGAAATTGTACTTCCGGCCAGGGCCAGACCGGCAAGGACCCGCCCCCATCGTGGGCGGCGTAAGATCAAGAAAGCGGCAACCAGACATGAGAAGGCGGCAACCCCTGCCGCCACCAGACGCCAGGGCGGAGAGGTGGCGCCACCAACCCCAACCATCATGGCGGCAAGGATAACCGGGACCGGAAAGAGGGCCATTAACATGCCCTCAATCCCAACCTGCGGCAATAACGTGCGGGAAAAACCTTTTACTTTTACTTCCATGGAACGCTTGCAATCACCTGATCTGTCATTTTTGACGAACTCACAGGGCAAGCCCACAAGATTTCGCCGGTAAGGGCCTCGGCAATAAATAATGGTTCCAGGATTGCGCTGGATTTCGGTTCGTCTTCAAGGCGTAGCAAAGGACGCATAGCAGGGCTATGTAAGCTTTGCTGCAACGCAGAAGAGGGGGCCGAAAAACAAGCAAGACGGGATGATTCTTTCTTGCCGAGGCCTTATTAAACCAACAAATCATGCTATTTCATAATCTTGAGGCCAAACATCCCCTGCAGTGCTGCCGGCAGATCGGCCGGCAGGATCACCGTCTTGGCATTAGCAGAAGTGCCTACTTGCTGCAAAGTGGTAATATATTTTTCACCCAGCAGGTAAAGGGCTGGTAACTGCTCGGCCCCCATCCCCTGTTGCACAAGCGCCAAGGCATCTTTGGTGGCTTGAGCCAGAACAATCCGGGCCTCGGCCTCACGTCTGGAGGCCTCAAGACTCCCCTCGGCCACCAGAATAGCCTTTTGTTTCTGACCTTCGGCTGTCAGGATAGCGGCCTGTTTTTCCCCTTCGGCCTCGGTTATCGCCGCCCGCCTGATCCGCTCCGCCGCCGCCTGACGCTCCATAGAGGCCTGCATGGTCGTCGATGGTTTGATATCCTGAATCTCGATACTCTTGACCGTCAGTCCCCAATCTTCAAGATCGTTGGCAATGGCCTGGATCAGTTTAATCTTGATCTGTTCCCGTGAGCTCAAGGCATCATCCAGATCCATCTGCCCGATTATAGCCCGCAGGTTCGTCATGATCAGATTTCTGGTGGCCTGTTCATAAAAATCAATGCCGAAAATAGCCTTATGCGGGGTATGAATATTGATAAAGGCAATGGCATTGGTGATAATAACCGCATTATCACGGGTGATAACCTCCTGACTGGGGATATCAAGTGAGATATCTTTCCTTGTTACCTTGGCGGCAATGGTATCAATATAGGGGATAATCAGGTTCAACCCCGGGGTAAGGGTCGCATGATATTTACCCAGTCGCATGATAACATATTCATATCCTTGCGGAACAATCTTGATCCCGTTGGTAATGGTCACCACCACAAAAAACAGAATCGCCACAATAATAATGAGCCCCACATTCATAATTGCCTCCTCTCAGTAAGTTTTTATTTTAACTATCATCCCGGCAAACATAAGGCTACCTTGAAACATCAGTTTTTTTTTGTTCAAGATCAAGGAGTAAGAAAAAATTTACCACAGGCATATAGTTAATATTCCGATGATAAATCTTTTTCAACAACGCAGAGATGAGGCGAAAAGACAATTTTTCAAGGCACCCATGCATGACATAGCGGCGTTACCACACCTTCTCCACCTTCAGAATCCGCTCCTGTATTCGCCCACCCTTATGGGGAGCGAGTACCGCAACCACCCGAACCCGGTTGCCGGTCTCAATGGGCTCATCAGCCAGATAGGCCCAGGATTCATCACCCAGCACCGGTACCGAAAAGGCCACCCGACCACTCTCCCCCGGATTCAAGGCCCGAGTGGCGGCAATCCCGGTCTGGCCGATGGCTGCCTGCTCATCAACCAGCAGGGCCTTGATTTTTTTTCGGGGGACAAAAAGACGAAACCAGATGAAGGTAAATCCGATACTTGATCCGGAAAAAACCAGCAATTGCCACTTCAACGAGATCTCAGGAAGAACAGCGAGGAGCAGGCCGGTGATAATAGCCCCTAAGCCAAACCAGAAAATAGTAAATGAGGGCACCACCAGCTCCATCACCACTAAGATAATTCCCAAGACTATCCAATGCCACCAGAGGAAATATTCCATCGACAGGCCCTTATCTTTGATTTTGAATCCGGAGAACACAGGAGATACCTATGACTTTTTTTCTCGTAGGCCCTGCCTAAGATTTCAACGACGCATCAATAAAAAGTATAATAGGTTAGTTTTTTGCTTAAAGCAATGAAATCAAAAAAGAGGGAAGAGAACAATCGAGATACGTCAGGAATTACGGAGATGGCAGCCATCCCATAAAAATTCCTAATATAAACGGGGACGGGGGGATAAAGAAGGAGAGGCCTTCTTGTCATCAAGCATCTTGCGCAATTGTTGCAGTTCGGCCTGGGCCTGACGCAGTTCTTCGCGCAAGGCAGAGACCGTATCAGACGACATATCACCTGAAACGGTCTCAATATGGGCCTCAAGGCGACTCACATCCCGCTGGGCGCGATACAATTCTATTGCCAGCAACTTAATTGACATTATGAGCAGGGTGACGAGGAGGTTGAAGATGAGTGTGAGTAAAAAAAGAGTCCTGGAAGAAGCGAGGAGTACGGCGGAGAGGGGAAGACAGAAAAAATATGAGGAAGTTCAGTTACTTCTTACTGCCACCTAACTCACCTTGCTGTTTCACAAGGTTATTGAAGAAATCACAATATTCCCGCACTAATTTTTGTCTCTCGGCGATGGACATCTTGAAGTAAAATGGACTCAACATAAGGATTCCAATGGCTTCTTGAATCGTCATGACATCTCTCCCCTTTTTTCCTGCATTCCTTACATTTTAAAAAAATAAAATCAGGATCTCTGTTGTCAATATTTTCGACTAAAAACTCATTTTTCTTTATCAAAAAAAAGAATTTTTAATTAAAATTTTCCGAGCTTACATCTTGAACGTTATATATATGGGGTGCCTTGAAAAATGAGGATTTTTGTTCAAGATCAAGGCATGCGAAAAATTTTACCGCAGGCATATAGTTGATATTCCGAGGATAAAATTTTGAGTATAACGCCGAGTTTGAGCAGAAAGACCATTTTTCAAGGCACCCATATGCATATCCGATCACGGAACTCCAGGGTTGACTCCATTGAAGAATCAACCCTGGCTTGCAACTCTCCTCTGCACCCTGCAGAGTATCAGCAACCGCCGAGCCCTCAGCCTCCTGCCTTGACCGGAGCTGCGACATTCGCGCTTTCAGGGCTGGCAATGGCCGAACGGGAGACCTTGACCCGCACATCCTGGGCGATTTCCAGGGTGACAACGGTGTCGGTCAAACCGGTAATTGTGCCATGAATACCGCCTTTCGTAATCACCTTATTACCATTCTTCAGTTCATTCAAAAATTGCTGCTGTTGCTTGGCCTGTTTCTGTTGCGGCCTGATCAACAGAAAGTAAAAAACCACAAAAATAAGAATAAGAGGGATAAAAGAGACAAGTCCTCCTCCGGCACCGGCTGTTGGCATAATGATTCCTCCAAAAAATTTTTATACTCTCAATGACGCTATTATCTTCGTACCAAGGGCTCATTCCCCCTTATAAAACCTTGTTACTGTAATCATTCACCGGTAAGCCTGCCATAAAAATCGTTGCGAAAGGTGGTAAATTGGTCACGTTCAATGGCCGCGCGCATCTCGGCCATCAGATTCAGATAATAATGCAGGTTATGGATGGTGTTCAGATGATAACTCAATATCTCTCGGCACTGAAAAAGATGACGCAGGTAGGCCCGGGAATAGTGCCGACAGGTGTAGCAGTTGCAATTGGCATCAATCGGCCCCTTATCGTCGCGGTAACGGGCATTCTTTATGGTAATCCTGCCGGTTGAGGTGAACAGGGTGCCGTTGCGGGCATTGCGGGTGGGCATCACGCAATCAAACATATCAACGCCCCGATAAACCCCTTCCACCAAGTCTTCCGGGGTGCCCACACCCATCAGATACCGGGGATACTCCACCGGCAGATGCGGGATGACCGCCTCGGTCATCTCCTGCATCAGCCCCTTGTCTTCACCAACACTGAGCCCGCCAAGGGCGTAACCATCAAAGCCGATATCAATAAGGGCCTGCGCGTGCTCCTGTCGTAAATCCGTAAACATGCCGCCCTGCACAATACCAAAAAGAAGCTGGCCGGTATCGGTCTGAGCCTCCCGGCACCGTCTGGCCCAGCGACTGGTGAGATCGGTGGCCTTGATGGTCTCCTCCCGGGTTGCCGGATAGGGAATACAGGTATCAAGACACATCATGATATCAGACCCCAGAGCCTCCTGAACCTGCACCGCATCCTCGGGGCTGAGAAAAAGCTTGGACCCGTCAATATGGGAGCGGAAGGCCGCCCCCTGCTCGGTGATCTTGGCCAATTCCTTGAGGCTGAATATCTGAAAGCCCCCGCTATCAGTGAGGATGGGGCGATCCCAATGCATGAATCCATGCAGACCGCCAAATTTCTTGATCAGCTCGTGGCCGGGCCGGATATAAAGATGATAGGTGTTGCCAAGGATAATCTGGGCGCCCATCTCTTTCAGATTTTCAGGGGTAACGGCCTTGACCGTGGCCTGGGTGCCAACCGGCATGAAAATAGGGGTCTGAAATGTGCCGTGCTGGGTACGCACCTCTCCCCTGCGGGCCGAGCAGCAGGATGAGTTGCAATGGAGGGTAAAGGGTGATGTAATGGGCATGATAAGGGAAAAGAATCGAACCGGTAGAGAATTAAAAAAGAGTATTGAACGCAGAGGAAGCAACAAAGGATAGAAAAAAGACAAAAGGCCTCAAGGTAAAAGACTATCATCCCATCCATTAGGAGAACACTATATATCGCTCTGTTATTTTTTCAACTCCCATATCTTGCGGCCTTTCTCTCAACCGCTCATTGCGTACCAAGGAGCAAAGGATAAAAATTTGAACTTCACCGTAAGGTCAAGAGAATAAAGCAAATAAAAAAGATGATAATGAGTTGACAGAGAAAAAAAAATGCGGTAGTACAAATTATTGTAATTGATTCTTGATTATTTGATTCTGATTCTGTTATGATCATTTTCAATAAGAAGATAGAGTCGTTTGGCACTCCCGCCTAAGTATCCGGCAGGATGAGCCTTGAATGCGATCTTGAGTCTCAGGAGGATTCGAGTTCGTCACTATTAAATGTTAGAGGAGGAAAGAAGATGATTAAAAAATTTTCCATGCTGGCTCTTGCCGGTCTGATCGCCCTGCCTGTTGTTGCTTCTGCAGGTGTCGGCCCACAAAAAAGCGACCTGGATCGTAAAATCCAGGATTTAAGCTCCCAGCTTGACCAACTGAAGGCCCAGATGGCCGCTCAGGCCGAGGCCAATGCTGCTACTACCGCCAAAGTTGGCGCTTTGGACAGTACCGTTGCCAGCTTCAGTGATCGTGCGAGCGACTGGGACCTGGCTGCTCGGGTAAAACTGAACGGCGATTTCCGTGCCCGTATGGATTACTACAATGCCGAGTCTGTTTTTGGAACACAGTTTGAAAATGATACCGTATGGACCAATCGTTTCCGTCTGAACATGCGCGTAGCCGCCACCGAGAACGTAGAGTTCAAGGGCCGTCTGGCCATGTACAAGGCTTGGGGTATGGAGTCGGCAATGACTGATGATTCCGGCACTGCTTGGCCTCAGTTTGATGGTAACACCACCCGCACCCCTTCCGACAATGCCCTGCGCGTTGACCGTGCCTTTGTCAACTTCAACAACATCGCTGGGGCCCCAATCTGGTTCTCCATTGGTCGTCGTCCGACCACCGATGGCAATCCCGCCAATATCCGCATGAACTCCGACGAGCGCAGTGGAACCCCACTGATCATGGATTATGCCTTTGACGGTATTTCCATGGGCTATGCCTACAAATGGGGCGGAGATCTGGGAGCCGGTCGTGTTCGCGTCTGTTACGGACGTGGATTTGAGGACGGACTTCAGGTAGATGGCGACAACTTGAACGACATGGATTTTGTCGGAATGAGCTGGGATATTCTCCAGAAAGGTGATCGTTTCCTCTACGCCCAGTCTTTCCTTGCCGCCAATGTTATCAATTACCCCAACTTCCAGGATCCTATTATCGACAGCATGTTCGGCAGTATGTCCGGCATGGGTGACAGAGTCAATGTGGGCAACCTCCAGCATACCGGTATGACCTATATGGACAAGATTGCCGGCCTGAACTACTTCGTAGCCGGCGGCTGGAGCCGTACCGATCCTAATGAGAACGGGATGTTCAATGACTACGTTGGGATGATGATGGGCATGAATGGTACTAACCAAGAGAGCGAGGACGGCTACCACGCCCACGTTGGTCTCCGTTATGATATCGATCCTATCGGCCTCAAGCTGGGTGCTGAGTGGAACTATGGTTCACAATACTGGATCGGCATGACCCCAGGACATGATGACCTCTATCAGTCCAAGATTGCCGCTCGCGGTAATGTTTATGAGGTATATGGTATCTATGACCTGCCCACCGGCGAGGCCATCTCTAAATATGCCAAGACCTTCATGCGTGTCGGCTATCAGCGTTACGAGTACGATTATGCCGGTTCCGGTGATTGGAACATGATGGCCTATGACCTGAATGATAACATGGATCTGATGAAACTGGGTTACATGCAGGATGCTGTCGAGTCTGCTGATCAGGTTTACGTCACCCTTGAGGCATCATTCTAAGGTGTTGGCCAAAAATAACGGGAATTTTATAAGGGTGTAAACAGCGCCTGCATTATCCGTTATGGTGTTGAATATCTAAGGGGAAGGTTCCTTTCACAAGGGCCTTCCCCTTTTTTTTTTATTTATGCCAAGTCACATCAGAATGTTTTCGCGCAGAGGCGCAGGGACGCAGNNCTGCGTCCCTGCGCCTCTGCGCGAAGCAAAAGAACATATTTTATTTACTAATGGAATTACCTCTACTGAAACCGATGCTCACACCCTCCACCCCTGACCTCATTCAGGCCACCTTTGACCGCCATCATGGAGTCAGTGGCGCCCCCTTTGCCTCGCTCAACTGTAGCTTTAGCGTGGGGGACCAGACAGAGAAGGTGCAGAGCAATCGTCAGAGAATAAAAAAAATGCTAGGGATCAACTGTCTGATTTCGGCCAGACAGGTCCATGGGGATCAGATTTTCAGGGTTGAAGAAGGGAGTGACTGCGATCAGGAACTGGAGGGGGTTGATGGGCTGATGACCAACACCAAAGGCGTTGGCTTGATGATCCAACATGCCGACTGTCAGGCCGTCCTGCTCCACGATCCGGTGCAATCGGCAGTAGCGGCCGTGCATTGCGGCTGGCGCGGCAGTGTTATCGGGATCATCGAAAAGACCGTGCGCATGATGCGTTCCTGCTACCAGTCTCGCCCCGAAGATTTAATAGCGAGCATCAGCCCCTCATTGGGCCCCTGTTGCGCTGAATTTACCAACCATCGTCAGGAGTTACCGGCCTCCTTTCTGGCCTTTCAGCATCGCGACAATTATTTTGATTTCTGGATGATATCCAAGGCCCAGCTCATGGCAGCGGGCCTGCAAGCAGAAAAGATCAGGACAGCCGAGATCTGTACTTCCTGCAGCACGGATTTTTTTTCTTACCGCCGGGCCAGACGGCAGGGTGATGGAACAACAGGTCGGAATTGCAGTATCATTGCCCTGAAAAATAAGGCTGAGATTGTTTCATAAAGAGACACTATGAATTCAGGGTGCCTTGTGGTACCTGGGACCCCCCGTGCGAATACGCTGTATCCTGTTTCAGTTTCATGTCACCTTCTATCGTATCAAACCGATACGGTCCCCACACCAAGACGATTCCGGCCCTGATGTTTCGCCTGATACAAGGCCGAATCGGCAGCCCGTATCATTTGTGATTTATCTATTGATTGCATCGAAGACTCATAGGTTGTCAGACCGATACTGATGGTAATATTGATCGAGATACCATCAATTACCGTCTCCATCTCTTCAACCCGTCGCCGCAATCGCTCGGCAAAAACCTTGCACCCTGCCAGATCGGTCATGGGAAGGATCACTGCAAACTCTTCTCCGCCATAGCGTACAATCATGTCAGAAGTACGCATAGTATTTGTCACTACTATTGCCAGATTGCGCAACACCACATCACCAGCGGGATGACCGTAGGTGTCATTGACCTGTTTAAAGAGATCAATATCCAACAGCATTAACCCCATGGGGAGATGATAGCGTACTGCCCTGTTCACCTCACGATCCATCAAATCCTGGAAATAACGATAATTATAGAGACCGGTCAGACCATCCCGGAACGCCAGCTCTCGCAGCTTGGCATTGGCCTCCATCAGCTCGGCTGCCAGCTCCTCCGCCTTCTTCCTGGCCTGTTTCGCCTGCATCACCACCTGTTCATAGGACAAATTGATCCGCCGCAGCTCGTCGTTCGCCTCCTGAAGCAAGAGGGAGAAAGGTTTCATCTCGCCGGGATCAATCTCAAAAGAAGAGAGGATCTCGACACTCTTTTTGGCCACACTATCGATCAAAAGATCAATGGTTTCTTCACTGATCTGGAAGCGGGGACAGATAGCTGCCTTGAGCTTCCGCACCTTTTCCACGCTCCGTAAACCATAATAGATCGAAGTAAGCAGGCTTGACCAGTGCAGAAGATCAATCTGCATCCTGAACCCTTCCGGGCTGTCACTCCTGTGATGATGGCGAATCGTACTCGCGATTGTTTCCGGCAATCCCCATCCCGTAAGTAACTCCGCCCCTATCTCCTGATGATCACACCCGAAGATATTCAATTCACTGCCAAAGATTGGGGCCTCAGTCACCCTTTTTTCATCCAGTACCTGCCGATATTCATGAGGGCGGCACAGATAAAGTACCAACACCCCGATATCCTGAAGCAAGGCCGACACAAAGAGGTCATCATTCTTATAATGGAGGAGAGAGGCCAGCAATTCAGCCCCCACCGCATTCGTCACCGCTCTTTTCCAGAAATATTTGAAGCTGAATCCTGCACTCTCGGCACCCATCATCTCCTTGGCAATGACAAAAGAGAGGGCGATGTTCTTGGTAACATTCATGCCCAAAACCGATAAGGCCTTTTCAACCGTATTGACCTTGTTGGGCATACTATAAAAAGAAGAATTTGCAACCTTGAGGATCTTGGCCGTCAGGGCCGGATCAACCGAGATAATCCTGGCAAATTCACCAAAAGAGGCGTCATCTTTCTTGACCGCCTCCAGAATGCGTAAGGCAATCGCCGGCGGAGAAGGGAGTTTAATATCTTTTATGGTTAACGCATCCATCATTTCTCCAGAGTGCTGTACTCAAACCAAACGACGATCAGAACCACGGATGGACAAGGAACCATAGAACATCCATTACCGTAAAAACGGGAACAACAAAACATGAAAGCTATACCCGCTCGCCAGCAGGGGCTGGCTCTTACAAAATCGCCAACATTCTTTATTTTCCTGTAGGAGCCAACCCCTGCTGGCGAGAGGACGGCGCAGTCAACCATGCCGCATACTCTTTTATTTCGTAACGGCACCTAAGAAATTCAAGGCCGAACCCGCCTTAAACCAGGCAATCTGTTCATCGTTCAGAGAGTGCTTCAGCGATAAAGACGATTCTGAGCCATCAGCATGATGACACACGGCCGTGACCGTAGAACCAGGAGCAAGCTCGGTCAGGCCCAGGATATCCACCTGATCAGCCTCCTCGATCAACTCATAGTCGGCACTGTTGGCAAAGGTCAAAGGCAGCACCCCTTGTTTTTTCAAATTTGTCTCATGGATCCGGGCAAATGAACGGGTAATCACCACGCGCCCCCCTAAATGACGGGGGCTCATGGCCGCGTGCTCTCGGGAAGAACCCTCGCCATAATTGGTATCACCAACTACCAGCCAGTTCTCACCAGCCTCAATATAGGCACGAGCGACTTCATTATAGGGCTGGCGCCCACCGGTCAGTTGGTTGAGCCCCATACCGGTCTCTCCGGTAAAGGCGTTGGTGGCCCCACTCAACATATTAGAGGAGATGTTATCTAAATGACCGCGAAAACGTAACCATTTACCGGCCGGAGAGATATGATCCGTCGTACACTTGCCCTTGGCCTTGGTCAGCAGGCGTAAGCCCTTGAAGTCATGCCCATCCCAAGGAGTAAAGGGAGAGAGCAACGCCAGGCGTTGTGACTCCGGTGACACCTGCACCGTCACCCCCGCTCGCGCGACAATAGACTCAATAGGGGCCAGGAAACCTGCCTCATCCCGAACCAGACCTTGGGGCGGCACTTCCGGCACCGGGGCGGGAGGAGTGAGAATAAAAGAGGTGCCATCGGCAGCCTTCAGCTCTGCTTCATAAGGATTTATGTTAAAGTCTCCAACCATGGCATAGGCAAGACAGGTCTCAGGACTGGCGATAAAGCCGCAGGTACCGACATTGCCGTCATTACGCCGGGGAAAATTACGGTTATACGAGGTAATAATCGAATTCTTGAACCCAGGCTCAATCCCAGCCCTCGTCCATTGTCCGATACAGGGGCCGCAGGCATTGGCCAGCACCGTGACCCCAATGGCCTCAAGCTTGGCGAGCTGCCCATCGCGCTGGAGTGTGGCCCGAACCTGCTCCGAACCCGGAGTCAGGAGCAAGGGGATCTTCAACTTCAGGCCGTGAGAGGCTATCTGGTCGGCCATGGCGGCGATACGGCCCATGTCTTCATACGAGGAGTTGGTGCAGGAACCAACGAGGGCATAGGTCACATTGGGAGGATACCCGCCTTTTTCCACATGCTCCTTCATAGCCGAGACCGGCGCAGCCAGATCAGGAGAATGGGGCCCAACCAGATGAGGCTCCAGACTGCTGAGGTCAATGTCTATAATCTGCTCGAAGTAGTGTTCCGGATTGGCCAGGACTTCGGCATCGGCCTGGAGCAGGTGCGCGTAGTTATGAGCCAGCATTGCCGCCTCTCCACGTCCGCAGGCCTGAAGATAGGCGGCCATGTGCTCGTCATAGGGAAAAAGCGAGGTAGTAGCTCCCAACTCGGCACCCATATTACAAATCGTGGCCTTCCCGGTACAGGACAGGGTAGCGGCACCGGGGCCAAAATACTCAAAGACCCGATTCGTGCCGCCCGCACAACTGAGCATCCCCAGGAGCTTCAATATCACATCCTTGGGCGCGGCCCAGCCCTGCAACTTCCCTGTCAGGCGCACTCCCACAAAACGCGGATGCAACACCTCCCAAGACATACCCACCATGACATCAACGGCATCGGCCCCACCCACCCCTGAGGCAAAGGCCCCAAGACCACCCGCATTTGGGGTATGAGAGTCGGTGCCCAGCATCATCAGGCCGGGGAATCCATACTGTTCCATCACCACCTGATGAATAATCCCGGCCCCCGGCAGCCAGCAGCCAAAGCCATAACGTTGAGAGGCCGAGGCCAGAAAGTCATAGACCTCCCGATTTTCCGTTCGAGCCATTTGCAGATCCGACGCCGCCCCGTTCTCGGCCCGGATCAGATGATCACAATGTACCGTGACCGGCACCGCCGCTTCATCCTTATCGGCCAACATGAACTGAAGGATTGCCATCTGGGCAGTGGCATCCTGGAGGGCAATCCGATCCGGGCGGGTCTTGACATAGGACACCCCGGCTTCAAGCTCCGCGTCCGTGGCGTTATCAAGATGACCATACAACACCTTTTCGCCATAGGTTAAGGGGCGGCCCAGCCGTTTTCTGACTATATCAATATTGGTGTCCATTTTCTGGTACACCGCTTCAATAAATTTAGGGGTAGAATCTACTGCACTACTCATAATGTCTCCAAAATCAAAATAGGTCTTGTTGAGACTGAAGAGGGAACAGGTGGCAGGGTTTGCATAAACTCCCGAGTCTTCAGCCTTTTACATTCAGCCTTGTTTTCCATCCTGGCGAGCTTCAGCCTGATGCAGAGCTAACAATTGATAGCGCCAAAATCAAGATTTGATGAACTCTTCCGCAAGCATTGTATCGGCCAGATCGAGGATAAAGTGCCTCTGCGCCGGCGTGGCATGGGCGATACATTCACAATGCAGGTTGGCATGACTGCGCACCAGCATCTCAAAACGCACCGCATATTTTTCCACCTCCACCCCACAATAGTAAGGGCCGCATTTTTCCACATGCGCCTGCTGCGTTTCGGAAAGTAACTCATTCGGCAGGACAATCCAGTACAGGCCGATCATGGGCCCGTGCCGCAAGGTGCGTTTGAGGTAGGAATCTATATTGTCCCGCTCCATGGGGGACAGATCATCAATGACGTATTGGCGCATTTTTTTGTAGGGTGATAGACTGAAGGTTGAAGGCTGAAGGTTCAATGCTGAAAAACTGATTCCATACTGACAAACTCTTGGTCACTTCAGCCTTTTACCTTCAGCCCTTAGTTAAATTATAACAACTGGGCGGCAATGGCCGACAGCGGGCTTCTTTCACTCTTGCTCAAGGTCACGTGACCGTAGAGATACTGCCCCTTCAACTTTTCCACGGCATAGGAAAGACCGTTGGAAGAAGAATCAAGATAGGGGTTATCGATTTGTTGCGGATCGCCGGTCAGCACCATCTTTGTGCCTTCACCGGCCCGGGAGATGATGGTCTTCACCTCATGCGGGGTCAAATTCTGGGCCTCATCGACGATGACAAACTGCCGGGGGATCGAACGTCCTCGGATATAAGTAAGGGCCTCAAGTTCCACTAATTGATCCTTGAACAGCATATTCACCTTCTGCTGCACCGTTCCCTCTTCGGTGCGATGGTCTTTTTGCATCAGAAAGACCAGGTTGTCAAAGATCGGCTGCATCCACAAAGAGAGTTTTTCATCCTTGGTGCCCGGCAGATAGCCAATATCTTTACCCATTGGAATAACTGGCCGCGAGACCAGCAGTTTTTCATAACTTTCCTGATGCAGAACACACTCAAGGCCGGCGGCCAAGGCCAGCAACGTTTTTCCGGTACCCGCCTGACCGATCAGCGTGACTAAGCTGATCGCGGGATCCATCAACAGCTCCAGGGCCATCCGTTGCTCTTTCGAGCGCGAATGTACCTTCCAGGCGCTGTCATAACTCCCGTTGAGATGGACAAGGCTGTTGGGCCCTACCGCCCGCCCCAGTCCGGTGTGCTTGGGATTTGAGGCGTCCTGCAACAGGACAAACTCGTTGAGGAGAAAATCAAAACCTTCGGTCTCCAGACCTTTTTCTTCATGAAAACGATTCACCAGGTCGGTTGTCACCTGTACATCTCTCCAGCCAGTGTAGAGCTCATCAAAATTACACTTCTGCTTCTCAAAATCCATGACATCAATGCCCAGGGCATCGGCCTTGAGGCGGGCATTGATATCTTTAGAGACAAAGATCACCTTTTTCCCTTCCTGATGCAGGGAATTGGCCACGGCCAGGATCCGGTTGTCAGGCACCGACATATCAATACAGATCCCCGGCATCTCCTTACGCTCAACAATAATCTGCAGGATGCCGCTGTTTTCCATGGTCACGCCATCCTTGAGCGACCCTTGCGAACGAAGCTGGTCAATCTGCCGGATCACATGGCGGGCACTGCGGCCCAATTCATCATTATGGCGTTTGAAGCTGTCGAGTTCCTCGATGACGGTCATCGGCAGGATCACATAATTATCATCAAAAGAGGTGAGAGATTCGGCGTTATGGAGCAGGACATTGGTGTCGAGGACAAAATATTTACGGACGCTTGTAGATTTACTTGCGATCATAGATCCATCCAGGTTGAATTTTGATTCAGCAGTTCACAGCCGTCTTCGCGGACGACCACCATGTTTTCCAACCGCATTCCACCCCACTCGGGGAGATAAATACCAGGCTCCACTGTTACCACCATCCCCGCCTGTAATTTTTTTCCATTGCGGGAAGAAAGTCGCGGATCCTCATGAACGGCCAGCCCCACCCCATGACCCAAGGAGTGGCCGAAGGCCGGACCGTAGCCGGCATCGGCAATAATATCACGAGCGATTTTATCCACCTTCGCTGCCACCACCCCCGCCCGAATTGATGCCATGGCCGCAAGCTGGGCCCGACGCACCAAGCGGTGAATGGTCAGAAATTTCTTATCCGGCTCACCCAGCATAAAGGTGCGGGTCATATCCGAACAATAGCCATCCAGGATCAAGCCCATATCAATCATCAGCGGCTGGTCTTTTTTAATGGCCGCCGTACCTGGAACCGCGTGCGGCAAGGCACTGTTGCTGCCGGTGGCGACAATAGTGTCAAAGCTTGGAGACAGAGCGCCCATCCGCCGCATGGTGGACTCGATACCGAGAGCGACCTCGTTTTCCGTCAGGTCAGGGACAAGGGAGCTGTATACCTCGGTAAAGACCTGTTCATTCAGCTCAACTGCGGCCCTGATCTTTGCTATCTCCTCTTCATCTTTGACGAGCCGGAGTTTTTCGACAAGACCCGTGGTCGGGACCACCCGCACACGGGTCTTGTCGCCCAAGGCCTTCAGTTTTTCGGCAAAGGAATGGAGGGTGTAATGACTTTCAAAACCTAAGCTACGGATCTCCAGATCAGACAGCAGCTCTGTGAGCAAGGCCAGCAGGCCCTTGGGATAAAGACCGATACGCAGAAAACCGGAATCGGCCTCGGCCTGCAACTTAAAACGAAAATCGGTCAAGAGCCAAGGAAGACCCCGAGCCGGAATAAGCAACACCCCCGCAGTCTCGGCAATCCCGTGATCGAGTGCGGAATAGCCGCTCAGATAGCGCCTGTTCTCGGGCTGACTGACTAACAGGGCATCGAGCTTTTTCCGGCGCAAGCCCGCCTGGATCCTGAATATTCGTCGAAAATAGTCCATCAGGCAAAACGCTGCAACAGGAGCTCTTTGCGTTGATCAAGGGCCTGGTTATATTGGAGGTTCAAATCCGCCTGCATCCGAATCCACTCCTTCTGAAACATGGGATTCATTGCTGGATCCATCGCCATTCGACTGCCGGCAAGATTTCCTTGCTGCCCGCCAAGTTTCTGATCAAGCTGGGCCCGCACTGCATCTTCAAGCTGCTTCCGAAGCTGCTCTTTATGCTGATTATACTGCTCCAGAATCTGTTTCAGCTCGGCGCAGATCGCCACCATATCCCCGGCCGATTGCTCCATCTCCAGAAGTCCTTGCATGGCCCGCAGGCTCGTGGCCATGAGTGATTCATCACGGGGCAGGACGATATTGCGAAGCAAGGCCTGGGCCATGCCCTTGCGCACTGCCATCTGCTCACCTGGCGCCTGACGGCTCAAGGCCGACCCGAGATCATCCAGGCTCAGGCCGAGATATTCAGCGGCCAGGCGCATCCCGGTACGTTCAGACCCTTCAGCATCAGACTGCCCCGTCGAACGGGCGGCCATACGGGCGGCCCGCTCCATAACCATCTCCATAGTGCTTTTTATCTCTGCCATTTTTACGAATCATTAACTTTGTAGATTATTAAAAAACAAGAATTACTGTCCCCTGTCACACCTGTTCCCCTATTTACTCCACAGGAGACTGAACCGTAAAGAAAAAATTACCCTCCCTGCCCGTCATCACAAAATGATCAGGAATCTAAAATATATTTCATTACGCCCGCCAAGAAGTGCTTGTCTTTCCATTTTTATTTTGCTATATAGTGCTCTTTCTTATGAAAAATCAAGAGACCATTTTTTGTTTTTTTATCTGTTCATCGCTTACTG
>DDWW01000009.1 GCA_002347085.1 Desulfobulbaceae bacterium UBA2276
TTAGAGGCCGTTACTGAAAAGAGCAAGGCTCTTTTTGCTCTTTTCAGTTTACGGCCTCTTATGCAACGTCAAATAAACAGCAATCTTTTCCGGCTGTTTCTTGGTGTGGCGTCTGGCCGACAAAACACGCAAACTGCCGTAGTGACCATTACGCCAGCCCTGTAGCTCCCACCCATTTTATTTAACCCGCATCATCCAAAGAATCACAATACCGGCCTCATACAGCAAATACAGGGGGCCACCCATGAGCAGCATGTTCACAATATCAGGGGTCGGAGTCAGCATGGCGGCGACGATGGCAATCAGCAATAAGGCATACCGCCGATTCTTTGCAAAAAAACTACGAGGACAGACCCCGACCCGGGCCAGAAAAACCATAAAAACAGGAAGTTCAAAGATGGCACCAAAGGCCAGGATAAACAAGGTGACGAAATTGACAAAACGACTGATGGATATAACCGGGCGCAGTTGTTCTGAGCCAAATCCGAGGAGAAATTTGATCCCCAAAGGCAGGGTCAAAAAATAGCAGAACAAGGTCCCTGCATAAAAAAGCAGGGAAGTAAAGAACACAAAAAAGAACAACGGCACCCCTTCCACCCCAAAAGGCTTGCCCAAAGCCCGCCAGAAGACTGCCAAAATCCATGGCACCAAGGCATACAAAGCGGAAAAGGCCGCCAGTTTCACATGGGCCAGAAACGGGCCCGCCACCGTGAAAAAGTAAAGTTTCTCCGTGAGATGGTTCTGCACCACTCGCAACAGATCTGGGGTCAGAAAAAAGATGGCAACCGTGACGACAACGACACCCAATCCCAATGCCCGTAGTGATTTGCGCAACTCGCCGATAAAGATTACTGCTTTATTGCGCAGATCCATAAAGGGAAAAGCAAAGGGTAGAGGGTGAAGGATGTATCACTACTGCTCTTTCGGCTGCCGCTCTTTTTCTTCCTTATGGAACAGGATCTCATTATCCGCAGGTTTCAAAGTTGGATCAGCGACGATATCCACCGAGATTTTGTGCCGGTTTTCGAGATCAATAAGCTCGTGCCGCTTGTTATTCAGAAGATAATGAGCCACATCAAGGGGGAAACGACACTCAATTCTGCCCACCGTCTTGCGGCTGGCACCGGTCTGAATCCGCCGCAGATAAAAGAGGGCCAGGGTCTCCACAGAGCGGACTACACCACGCCCCAGACAATGCGGGCAGATCTGATAATTGAGGGCCTCAATGGGAGCCCCCAGCTTCTGCCGTGAAATCTGCATCAAACCGAATTTAGAGATCCGGCTGATATCCACCTTGGCCTTATCCCGTTTCATCGCTATCTTGACCTGCCGTTCCACCTCGCGGATATTCTTCTGACTTCGCATATCGATGAAATCAACGACGATCAGCCCCCCTAGATCGCGCAGCCGGAGCTGCCGGGCCAGCTCAGTTGCCGCTTCCATGTTGGCCTTGAAGATTGAGTCCTCAAAATTCTGCCCCTTACCGGTGGAACCTGAATTCACATCAATAGCCACCAGGGCCTCAGTGGGATCAATGACGATTGAGCCCCCAGAGGGCAGAAAGACCTGGGGCTGATAGATTGATTCGATCTGATCTTCAACATTATACTGATTGAAAATCGGCCTGGCCCCCTTGTGCAGTCTGACCTTGGTGGTTTTTTGTTTGTCAGGCAGCATATCAATGAAATCCTGGACCTTTTCCATGGCGGCCAGGTCATCCACCAGGATCTCCTTGATCTCTGGATCAAAATGCTCCCGCAGAAAGCGGAGCACACAATCATGATCCTGATAGACCAGGCCAACCCCTTCCATGCTCTGCCCCTTACCCTTTATCTCACCCCACAGCTTGAGCAGGTAATTGATATCCTTGGATAATGAGGCCTCGGTCAGATCAATACTGGCGGTACGGACGATCCAGCCAATCCCTTCCGGGATCTCCAGACCGCCCATAATCTCACGCAAATTTGAGCGTTTTTCCTCACCCGATATTTTCCTCGATATCCCGGAGGAATCAGAGCCGGGCATGAGCACCACGCAACGCCCAGGCAGTGAGAGATAGGTGGTCATATTGGCACCCTTACTCCCCACCTCTTCTTTCACGACCTGGACCAGCATCTCCTGCCCACGCTCCAGCACCTCATTGATGTTCAGTTTTTTCCACTGATGCTGTTCAATCAGTTTCATGGTCTTCTCGCTGACATCATGCCGGTAATACTCGGGATGGATCTCGCTGAAGGGCAAGAAACCATTTTTATCCGGTCCGTAATCAACAAAGGCCGCCTGGAGATTCGACTCGATCGCCACAATCTTGGCCTTGTAGATATTGCTTTTCGTATGCTCCCTGGACACGGTTGAGACATGGATAGATTCCAGACGACCATCTTCGAGGATGGCAATGCGGCACTCTTCAGGCTCCTCGGCATTGATCAGCAAACGGCTGATCGTGGTTTTGGCCACCTTCTCATCTTCCACATCAGGAACCTCATCACTCTCCTCGTCCTGAACATCAAGGGTCTCTGCGAGTGGCTTTTTCCGCCCCCGCGAACGGGAAGGACGTTTGCCGGCGGCAGGGGACTGGCCTGGAATTGCCGACATCTCACCGGCTTCCTCCGGTTGCGCTTGTAACAGGGACTCATCGCCAGAAGGTATCTCACCCTCTCCCTCCTCGGGAGAGGGCTGCATCATTGCGGCAGAACCCTCCTCACCGTCACCATCCAGGGCAATCACTTCGGCCTTTTTCCGCCGCGACCGTGGTGGTCGCCGGCCACTCTTTTTCGGCGCCCCGCTTATCTCGCCTCCGACCTCAACTGTTACGTCTCCACCTGCTACACCCTCCTGACCAGAGCTGGTCTGGCCGGCTACTTTATCCCCCTCGGTCGTTCCCTGTTCTCCCATCGGAGGCATCAAGGCAGATTCAACCACCTCAGCAACGACATCCGTCTTTTTTCGCCTCGGGCGGGCAGGTCTTCGGTTTGGCTTTTTCGGCGGTTCCTCAGTCTCTGGGAGCGCATCGGGGACAGACTCTCGCTCAGCCTTTGGGGACTTTGGTGCTACCAAATCCTGCGTATCTTGTGGCGCCGCCTTGGACATGACAACCTCCTCGGCTACCGAGCTCTTCCACCAGGCCCCAGTTGTCACTTTGATCTTTTTTTCTCCCTGCTCGGGAGTTGCGTCCTGCTCAGGGTTTGTTTTCTTTTCAGTCATTCTCAATTTCCTTAAAATTCAGCCCCATCCTCCCGAAACAGACAGGAGGGTGCTGAATTGCTCATGACACCTTTGAGACATTACAGACCATCAGGTGTCGTCAATAAATAAATGTCACCGCCACACAAGGCTGGTGACCTCCATGGGCCCGGCATGCTCCAAAGCATCCATCCCAATACAATTACTTAAAAATACTCAAATCACTCAAGATACTTTCAATGTTCCCTGCAGACCGCTACATGCTGATAAAATTCTTTATCAGCATGAACGATCTTCTCAATCCGGCCAGCGTCAACAAGCACCCGCACACATTCCTCGGTCAGTTCCAGATCCTGCACATGCAAGGCGCGATCAATTTCTGCAAGGGGACAAGGCCGACGTTGAAGCATGGCCGCAATCTCCTCGACCAGTTTTTCCCGTAACTGCTGCCCTCGCCCCTCTCTTTTTTTCTCAATGGCCTGAAAATCAACCAGAATCTCTACACGGCCGGCATAGCCATCAGCCAACATGGCTGCCGCCTGTTCCATCTTTTCCCGGGTTACTGGCCGAGCCCTGCCATCCATGGGAGGACGGGCCACCGTATTCAACTGAATTCGCGCGGGATTGATTTTCCGCACCGCCTGCTGCAAAGCCGTCAGATCCTCGAAACTATCATTGATCTCTCTGACCAGCAGAATCTCCAGCCATACCTCCCCGCGAAATTCATGGCTGAAGAGGGCAAGACCTTCAATAACCTGCTCAAGATTCACCGAGGATGCCGGTTGATTCACCCGCTCGAAACTCTCCTGCCGGGCCGCATCCAAGGAAGGAATCACAATATCAGCACCAGCCAGATCGGCGCGGACTTGCGGATCAAAGAAAAGGGTACCGTTGGTCAGAACCGCTACCGGCTTATCCGTTCGGGCCTTTAAATGGGCAATGATTGTCCCGATTCCAGTGTGCAAGGTCGGCTCGCCCATGGCCGTCAAGGTAAAGACATCAATAGGTCGCCCGACAGTCCCGGTTGCCAGGACTTCATCAATCTCCCGCAGGATATCCTCTGTGGGCACATATTCTTTGCGCTCGCAGGTCAGATCTGTCGTAACCCCAACCTCACAATAAATGCAGTTGAGCGTACAAATTTTAGGGGGAAGCAGATCGATGCCTAATGAATGCCCAAGACGCCTCGAATAAACCGGGCCAAAAAGATATTTCATCGCTTCATCACACTCAATGCCTTCCAGCAGGAAAAGACTCTTTTCTCAACTACGATTACCGCAGACGGGCGTGACCCACGCGTTGAAAAAATAAAACAATCTCCCTTCATTATCAAGGTAAATCGTCATTACTCAGGTGTTTAGATTGAAGCCTGGAGGCTGAAGCATATAATCAATCACGCAACGCTCAGACCAAACCAGCGGCTAACGCTTTCATCTCACCCTCATCCACAGATAACTTGCTCTGAACAAATCACTCATCAGTCAATCTGTTCTCAACTAATGATTCTTAAATTTCCGCAAAAAAATCCCCAGCTTTGGCGGAGGTTATTTAACTTTTTGTTAACGAAAATATATCTGACTCCTTATCACAAACTCATATGCACCCTTTATAACGTATGCAAGGAAGTCAATACAGGGGAGTCAACTCAATTTGCCGTACAAAAATTTTCCCAGAGGAGGAGTTACGTAAACTGCTTTACCAAAGGTATGAGGTGAGGACATTAAACCATCAAAAGTCAGCAGCCAACAAGGAGAAAAAATGAAAAAATCTTTGAAAGTAATAGCCTTGACCGTGACTGTAATTGTACCATTCATGACAGCTTCTGCTTCCGAAGCAAAAAAAACTGATACCTATCAGAGACAGGAAAGAGAACGGCACGAAGAACACTTGGAAAAGAAGGAAGGCCGCAGCAAATGGCTTGCCGGCGATTTCCATCAGCATTCGCTCTATACGGACGGATCAACGCCATTTGATTTCGAAATGTCAAAAAACAATGAATTCGGTCTTGACTGGTGGGCCAACTCCGAGCATGGCGGCGCACGTAACCGCGATGGCGAGGGCGTGAGCTGGCTCTATACGGCAAAGTATCCGGTCAACCCGATCCTGGGAGATTTCCCGGAGAAAGGGAACATGTATCGCTGGCAGTCCCTGCGCGATTTCGTCTACCCCGATATCCTGAGAAATCGTGAGCTGTACCCCGACAAAAAAATCGCTTCCGGCGTGGAATGGAACGTTCCGGGCCATGAGCACTGCAGTACAGGTATTGTGGCCGAGGACGCCAGCGCCATCAGTGCCTGGGAGTATATGTATGACGCATCCGACGACGATACAAGCAGGGACGGCGAGGTGACGCCGTACGGTGTGCTGGCCAAGCACAACGGTAAATCCTACCAGTGGGTGAACGGCAGCAAAATCGTTACCAAGAAAGCCGTTGCGGATCAGCACGCCGATGCCGTTGCCGGTTGCGGTTGGATGCAGGAGCAGCTTGAGAAAGGCAACATCGATGAGGCCTGGGTCGTTTTTGGCCATATCGAGAGAAACGGGGCCTGGAGCACCGGCGGCTATGACGTCAATAATTTTCGTGATTTCAACAATGCCGGCCCAGATGTCTGCTTCGGTTTTGAGGGAGCACCAGGCCATCAGGTCAATTCGGGCCGAGGCGGTTTCGGCACCAAGGCTTTCGGCGGGACATACGGCGGAGCGGGATTTTACACGGCAACCCTCGGTGGCCTGTGGGACGCCATGTTGGGTGAAGGGCGGCACTGGTACAATTTCGCCAGTTCAGACTACCATAGTCATTACACCGCGGGCGGGGATGATTTCTATCCCGGCGAATACCAGAAGACCTGGACCAAAACAGAGGATAAAAACTGGGACGGTGATATCTCCTTGGAAGAGATCACTGCCGGTCTCCGCTCCGGCAACTCCTTCCACGTTATGGGTGATCTGATTGATGCCCTTGAATTCAGCGCCCGGCATCATTCAGAGAAGGTGGAGATGGGCGGGGATCTCGTGATCCGTAAAGATCATGCAAACGACAAAGATCATTCTAAAAAAGAACCGGTAGTTATCAAAATCAAGTTCAAGAGCCCGGTTGCGAACAACAACGGTGACACCCCGGTTGTTAACCACCTCGACCTGATCGCAGGCGAGATTACCGGGATGATTTCCCCAGACAGCCCGGATTACAGGAAGGCTACCAATGAAACCACAAAAGTGCTTGCCACCTTCACTGCCGCCGACTGGGAAGTGGATGAGCAAGGCTACAACGTGATCACCTACCGCCTCATGGATCTCGACAGAAGCATGTACTTCCGTCTGCGTGGCACCAACCAGGCGGTTAACACCCCATACGAGACGGACGAGAGGGGCAACCCGCTGGCCGACTCACTGGCCACAGCTAATCTCGGAGTTGACGAGGCCGAAGAGGCTTGGAAAGATCTGTGGTTCTATTCAAACCCGATCTTTGTAAAGGTGGAAAGATAATTAATTATTTGTTTTTCTTTTCTTTGCAACAAAGGAACAAAGGAAAAAAGTTGTTTTCCTTTGTTCCTTTTTGTTTTCGGCGCCATCTTGCAGTCCACAATATTGTCAACAAATAGAATCGGCCGGTGTTACACCAAACCAACTGTTCGGTCCTGACCTTTGCTTACATCTGCCGACCTCGTATAAAATGAAAAACTACCTTTTGTGTTATAATGATTTCAACATGTTACATGGCAAGAAATCGCCAGAACAGGATTTTTTTCAAGACCGTCACATCTACTACTTTTCACTCACGTTTTTGAACCTGAGCCCCGCCGGAGGCGAAAGGCGATTGTGCCGCTCCATCGCCGTCACTAACAAGACCGGCAACAACTCACCATTGCCTAAGACCAAACACCTTCCACAATCGCCATACAATCATCATAAAACCCTCCGCAAAATTTGTCAGACAATGACAGAAAACTCAATTTGTAAACTTACACCCCATTCAATCAGCAATAACATACTTTTTTCAGCACGAATAACTTGAAAGATTCAATATGATTAAGTACAGTCGAATAGAATATTTGTTTTATTGTTATCACTTGCTCTTATTTACTACTATCTGCTATTCTTCAAGTTACTCACTTAAAATTGAGATAGTCCTTGCCCTCTCTGAAGGAGTTTACCGTGACCAAGCTCTTTAACGCCGCCCAGGCCAGCCGTTTACTCGGCTTGACCTCCTTATTCGCCCTGTCGCTCTCAGCCAGCAATGCCATAGCCGAAACTGTTGCCACCGAAGAATGGCAGATAGCTGCCGACAAGATCACCCGTTACGAAGACCCAAAATCCATTATTGCCGAGGGCAATGTAGTTCTCATCAAACAGGAACAGCTCCCACCTGATCTCTCCACAAAACAGAAAAAAGACCAACAGTGGGCCGAACTCCTCGAAGAACCGGCCCCAACCCCAGTGGCCACGACAGGACAAGCCTTAGACAAGAACGCCCCCCCTCGTTACGAGACCAAGGTCACCATCCAGGCCGACTGGATTGCCTATGACGTTGATCGCGGCTCGATCAAGGCCCGCGGCCATGTGGCCATCAAGGGGGCAGGCGATGAAATTCAGGCCGAAGAGGGCGTAGTGGATCTGGGCAAGGAGACCGGCACCTTTACCGACGCCACCATCCTCCGCCAATCCATGGACCTGCACCTTGAGGGCAAGACCATCGAAAAAACTGGTTTTAATACCTATCATATCGAGGATGGCTGGGTCATCACCTGTAAACTGAAAGACAATGAGACCCCACCCTGGAGCTTTGCCAGCACCGATACCACCATCACCGAAGGTGGGTACGCCGTCCTGAGAAATGCCACCTTTCGGATAAAAGATGTACCGGTTCTCTATTCTCCCTGGATGGTTGTGCCGGCCAAAAATACCCGTCAGACCGGCCTGATGTTCCCAGAGATCTCCTACTCTGATCGCAATAGCTTTGGAGCGAACCTGCCTCTTTTTGTTAATCTCTCCGACTCCACTGACGTGACCCTTTTCCCTGAGTATTACGCCAACCGAGGGATCATGCCGGGACTGGAATTCCGTTATGTCCTGGGCGAGACCCAAAAAGGCACTTTTATGGGCAGCTTTCTCCAGGACGATCTTTCTGACCCCTCCGAGATTGACTATTACCGGGAAACGGGCTACACCCATACCAATAAAGATCGCTACTGGCTGCGGGGCAAGATTGACCACGACCTGCCCGATGACCTGTACACCCGTATCGATCTCGATGTCGTCTCCGACCGCGATTATCTGACCGAGTTCAACACCGGTTTCACCGGCTTCACCCAGACCAACAATCGCTTTCTCTCCATGTATGGCCGCAACTTTGAAAACTATACCGCCGATCAGCGTCAAAATACCATGAAAGTTTTGAAGGCCTGGGATTTCATGTCTGTAGAGACTAATTTCTTGGCTGTGAACGATGTCAGATCCTATTCAAGCGTATCTACGCCGCTCTGGCAACTTCCCGCGATCGACGTTACAGGCTCGCGTCCCTTAGGTGAATCCTCATTTACTGTTGACTGGAACGCTGACTATGTCAACCTCTGGCGCGAAAATGGTGTCGGCGGCCAGCGCCTGGACCTGTTTCCCCGTCTTAGTACCCCCGTTCCTCTTGGCCCCTACCTCGAATCCCGGGCTGAAGCCGGGGTACGCAATACCTCCTACATGGTTAGCACCTACGGCGACGGGATCTGGGATCAAGGCGATACCCCTAATCGAACACTGTTCAATCTGCATGGCGAGGTAGGTACCAGCCTGATTCGGAACTTTGGGCTGAGTGGAGGTGAGAGCTCCCGCTGGGACCATCTCCTTCGACCTCGGGTGGAATATGATTATATCCCGGAGACCGACCAGAGCGATCTTCCTCTCTTTGATGAAATTGACCGTATCCAGGAGAGCAATGCCATCACCTACGGCATCGACAACTTCTTCACTCTTTTCGGTGATAGCAACAACAAATCCGGGCGTGACTATGGCTATCTCAAGGTCTGGGAGAGTTACGACCTGCGCAGTGAATACTCTGAGCGCCCTCTGACCCCAGTCAGCTTCAAGCTAGGATGGACTCCTGTTAATTACTTTTCCCTCGCCTATCAAACAGATGTCGGTATTTATGGTGAAGGAGTGACTCTCTATAAATTACAAAGCTCCTACCGAAACAGTCGAGGTGACTCTTTAGGCGTGGATTATCAATATAGTAACGCTGCTGCAATCATAGGTTCTCCGTACAGTGGTACCGATAGCTACCACATAGCCAGCCTCTTGTATCCTTACAATACCCCCCTTGAAGATATTCATCAGATCAACATCGCCGTCAAGGCCAAAATCATCGACACCATTCACGCCGCCTATCGGATCGAGCATTCGCTCTCCCAGTCTCAGACTATAGAACAGAACATCTCCCTCATCTATCAGCCCTCCTGCTGGTCGGTGGAGCTGCGTTCCAATTATACCCCGGGAGACCAGGGCATCATGCTCCTGTTCAATCTGGCTAATATCGGCAACCCCTTTGGCCTCAACCTTGCCGGGCAATAGAACACTGCCCTCCTTGATCACCGATGCGGTATGACATCTTTAATGGCGATGCCGACGGAATCTGTGCCCTGCATCAACTCCGTATGGATACGCCATGCCCGGATGCTATCCTGATCACCGGCGTAAAAAGGGATATTGGCCTGCTGTCAATACTTGCGGACATTCAGCAGTGCGCGCTGACCGTACTCGACATCTCGCTTGAGACCAACCGTCCTTATCTGCAAACGCTCTTGGCTGACGCCAATCAGATACTTTATATCGATCACCATTTTGCGGATGAAATCCCGGAGTCTCTCGCCCTCACGGCTCATATTAACACTGATCCGGACACCTGCACCTCTCTACTTGTAGATTCTCTCCTTCAGGGCCGTTTCCGGAAATGGGCCATTGTCGGCGCCTTTGGTGACAATTTACAGAATGCAGCCGATCAGGCCGCACAGTCTCTTTCGCTCTCAATGCCCATCAGAGAACAACTTCGAGAACTGGGAGAGCTTCTGAACTATAACGGCTACGGTGCCGAGCTCGCTGATCTCCACTTTCATCCAGCAGATCTTTACCGAACCATTCGCCCTTATGAAGACCCCCTGGACTTTATTGCCTCCTCGTCAACACTTGCGATATTGCGTCAGGGCTTCCAGGAAGATATGGCCCTGGCCTTGGCCCAGAAAGTCATCAATCCAGGGAACAAAAACCGGATTTACCACTTTCCCGACCTGGCCTGGGCCAGACGAGTGTCTGGCGTCTTTGCCAATCTGAAGGCTCGAGAAAAAAGGGAAGCGGCGCATGCGCTGATCACTCACAATGCCGACTCCACTCTGCGCGTCAGCGTCAGGGCCCCGCTGATTGACAGAAAAAACGCCGACACCCTCTGCCTGGCCTTTCCCTCCGGGGGCGGGCGGGCGGCAGCAGCCGGGATCAACCACCTCCCTTTGGAAATGCTGGATGAATTTATCTCCGTCTTTCAATCCACCTTTCATTGAATACGTGTAACTACCCGGGTAGTTACACTGAAGACCAAAGGCTGAAGCATATCTACCTGGGTAGTTACGAATATTTTAAGCCCCCAAAAACAGTACAACACACATTACAAGAGGTTTGCTATCAATACTTTGTCTCGTTTAACCATCCTTGTCTTTATCCTTTTCGGTATAGCTGTGGCCTCTTTGAGCCAGGCGGGAGACGCGGCCAATGACCCCGAAAGTCCCAAGGCCGCAGATCTGGTAACAGATGGTCAGGCCATCAATCTGCAACAGGAAAAATACACCACCCTGTTCAAAGAACTGCGTGAAAAGCATCATTTTACGCAGTCGGAACTAGACCGACTCTTTGCCGGTACCAAGATTGACAAGAAAGTCCTGGAGCTCATGGACAAGCAATGGGAAGCCAAGCCCTATTATGCCTACTGGCCACTTTTTATTACTCCGGCGGTCATCGAAAGAGGGCGGCAGGAGATCAAGGCCAATCAGCAGATTTTAGACCGAATTGAGAAAGAGCTGGGGGTTGATCGCGAAGTAGTTGTGGCCATCTGGGGCATTGAATCGAGATTTGGTGAACATAGAGGAAAATTTGGGGTCTTTGCGACCTTGAACACCCTCTTTGACGCCTATCCACGACGCAGTGCTTTTTTTCGGGACCAGCTTATCGACTTCCTGCTTCTCTGTCGCGATAACCAGATTGATACCCTGACAATCACCGGTTCTTACGCTGGCGCCTTTGGGCAGACCCAATTCATCCCCTCCAGCTATCGAGAATATGCCGTAAGTTTTGATGGTGATGCCAAACGTGATGTCTTCACCTCGGTGGACGACATTCTGGCCTCCATCGCCAACTATCTCAGTCGGCACCATTGGGTTTTGGGTGCCCCCCGTTATGTGGATATAGGCAGCGAATTAAAAGGCCAGGAGCTCACCGCGGCCAGCAGTAAAGGGACCAAAGGCCGGGTCGATTGGCAGGTAGTAAGCACTATCCAGGGGATGAAACTTCCCCCGCCTCCGGGAGGCAAACAACTCTCTATCGTCAGCCTGGAAAAATCCCCCTTAACCGGTGGCGGTTTGCGTTATATCGCTGCCTATCCGAACTTCCAGGCCATTACCGCCTGGAACAACTCCAACCGATACGCCATGGCCGTCTGCGAGCTGGCCGAGGCGTTGAAGGGTGTTGTCAAACCATGAAACGATCTTTGCCGCCCGGAAATCATTGTCTCATGGCTCTCAGGATGGCAGCACTCATTCTTTTCCTCTCCCTGTCGTGGCCAAATGCAATCCGCGCTCAAGGCTCACCCCTCCTGGTCCCTTCGCCAGACCAGATCCCAACCTTGCGGGATGACATGGACCACCAGAGTTTGATTCTTGCCGCCACCCACCATTTAGACTACCTGCATACCCTCTCACCCACCGCCAAGATTCGAATCGGCACAGAGATCTACTCTAAAGCCTGTCTTCTTGAATCAATGGAAACCTTTCTTGACCTCCTGAAACAGAGACTCTGCCCAGCAGAATTTGATCAAGCAGTACGGGAGAAGTTTATCCTTTACCAGGCAGGTGGCCGTAATACTGGGAAAAAAAATGAGAGGCAGGGGGAAATGCTGATCACTGGCTATTACGAGCCCCTGCTGGAGGGAAGCCTGACCAAAAGCGGCCCGTTCATCCACCCGCTCTACGCTGCACCGGATTCACTCATAAGCTACCGAGATTCAGTAACCGGCAAAAAAATCAGCGGCCGACAAGAGAGCTCCGGTAATAATGTCCCCTTCTGGACCAGGGGTGAGATAGAAGAAGGAAATCTGCTGGCCGGGAGTGAGCTGGTGTATCTGAAAGACCCGGTGGATGCCTTTATCCTTCACGTCCAGGGGTCGGGAAAGATTCGTCTTCGTGACGATTCCCTGCGGGCCCTGCAGTTTGCCGCTACCAATGGCCGTGAATACAAAAGCATCGGCAAGCTCTTGGTAGACGAGGACAAGATGTCCCGCGAAGAGGCCACCATGCCCACCATCCGCAACTATCTGCGCCAGAACCCGGGCGAGCAGAAACGGATCCTGCACCACAACCCCCGTTTTGTTTTTTTTCAATGGAATAAAAAGAAAGACAGCCCTACCGGCAGTATAGGATTACCGCTCACCGCTGGACGCTCCATCGCCGTTGACCCAGACACCCTCCCCACCGGGGTCATGGGCTCCCATTTCAGGACTTGTCCCGCCCTGTCAAGCACTGGCTTTTGTGAAACCAGATAGGCCATGACCCCGGTGGGGAGGGTGTCTGGGTCAACGGCGATGGAGCGTCCAGCGGTGAGCGGTA